>JBGCFB010000075.1:0-52722 GCA_045106685.1 Bacteroidia bacterium
CGACAGGAGTTTTTGTGAGAAATTAAAATTGTATTTCATTGATAATCAGAAAGTAAAGCGTTTGTAATCGTGGCGAAATATTTTCGAAAACGTTTGCATGAAGAGCGAAAACGTTTACGGTTTTTGCAGTTGCAGAAACACTATAAATCTAACATATTTGCTCTATGCAGACAAGTATGCATATTTTCATATATTTACTTTACGCTACGTTTTTTCGCTATTTTTCAACCAAATAATTCTACGCTATGAGATGCAACAAGTACCTGTTTATTGGCTGGGTGCTACTGGTTTGTGGTCTCTTTGGGACGGCCTTCGCCCAGGGAACTGTTACCGGTACAGTAACCGACCAACAAGGTAATAATGTGGAGGGAGCCTCGGTGTTTATCAAGGCAATTTCCAAAGGCGGTTTTTCTAATGAAGCTGGTAAATTTACTCTCGCAAATATTCCCGCTGGATCCCATTCACTTTCTGTCCGCATGTTGGGCTATGTTCAGCAAAGCCAGGACGTAACGGTAAAGGATGGTGAGACGACAACTGTTAATTTTAAGGTTCAAGAAGAAGCTGTATCTACCGACGAAGTCGTCGTTGTAGGTTACGGTGTTAGCCGAAAGCGCGACCTTGTAGGAAGCGTTGAAAAGATTAACGCTGAAGACCTCAACGATATCCCTGGAGGTTCTTTTGAAACGGCACTTCAGGGGAAAGCTCCAGGAATTAACATTACGCAATCGGGTGGTGCTGCTGGAGCGGGTTCTGTTATCCGTATTCGTGGTATTGGTTCACTTACGTCGGACGGAAGCCCGCTCATCGTTGTGGATGGAATTCCTATTACTCAGGATAACTTTATCAATAACGGACAAAACGCTCAAGGCGGAGGTAATAACTCGAATCCATTGGCATTTTTGAATCCAAATGATATTGAAAGTGTATCTATTCTTAAAGACGCATCTGCTGCGGCTATCTACGGTTCTCGTGGAGCAAATGGTGTTATTATTATTACTACAAAACGAGGAGTTGCTGGAAAAACTACCTGGAACTTCAATAGCCGGGTAGGTATTTCTGAACCTATAGGTTCATACGATATGATGAACACTGAGGAACTCTTGCAGATTCGCCAGGAAGCCTGGGAAAACGACGGTAATGTGGGGCGCGCACCTTTGCCTGATGTACTTACTGCTGGGGGATATACCCATGATGATGTGAAGAATATCAATACCGATTGGGAAGATTTAGTCACTAGGACTGGCATCAAGCAGGAATATAACCTTTCGATGCGTACAGGCTCTAAAAAAGTGCGCACCTATGTCGGCTTAGGTTATCTTGATGGGCAGAGTTTTCTTGTTGGAAGTACGTATAAGAGACTTTCAGCTAGAAGTAATGTTGATGTGACGTTGGGTAAAAAGCTTACACTTTCTGTCAATGGATCAATTGCGCGAGGATTAAATGATAAGGTAAAACAAGGACCATTTGGTGGTTTAGGACAAGCCTGGTCTACTTCGCTGCCTATGTTTCCTGTTTATAATGATGATGGAAGCTATTTTAACATTTATAATAATCCTGTAGCACAAGAGCTTCTACAAGATTGGCGCGCATTGGAATGGAGAACTGTCAATAGCTTTAGGGCAGTATATAGGCCTACTGAACGTCTGGATATTGTCGTTACTGGAAATATGGACTGGATGTCTAATAGTGATTACTTTTTGGAGGATTCTGCATGGACTACAGTTGCTTCAATCGGAAAAGAATTTAACACCGAGCAATTTAATCGTTCAACCTTTGCTACTGCACAGTACGATTTTGGACTAAAAGGAGATCACAAACTCGTGGGAATGGTTGGTGCAGAATACCAGATAAGCACTAAAAAAATAAAGGGAGTAGAAGTTATCAATGTCGATAAGCACTTGTATTTTAACCCTGAGGTTGCTGCTGGAGACACACTTGGGATTTTGGAAGAACAACGAATAGAGGATGGTAATAAGTTTGCCAGTATTTTTGGAAGACTGAATTATACCTTAAAAGATAAGTACTTGATTCAGCTTACTTTTAGAAGAGATGCTTCTTCGAGATTCGCACGTTCCAAGCGTTGGGGAAATTTTCCTGCGATCGGCTTGGGGTGGATTGCCAGTGATGAGCCTTTTGTGCAAAAAATGAAATCTGTTTCATACTTGAAATTCAGAACAAGTTATGGAATTACAGGTAATGCTTCTGTCGATTTTAGACGTCAGTATGATGGTTTTAATTTCGACCAATTTGACCTAGGCCAGCGATATAATGGACAACCGATACGGTATCAGCAGCGCATCGGTAATAAGGAGTTGCAATGGGAAGTGAATAAAACCTGGGATGCAGGGGTTGAATTAGGCTTTTTTAAAGATCGCTTGACCTTTGATATCGGATACTTTGACCGTGAAACTTCTGGAGCAGTACTCGATGTAGCGCTTCAGGCCTCTGCTGGTATTCCTGATTCCAGGTTTACAGAAAATGTTGCGAAGATTCGTAACTGGGGTTGGGAGTTTGAGGCAACTACAAGAAACCTCGTCGGTGGACTAAAGTGGACTACGAGACTTAATGCTACTCTTTTAAGAGCAAGAGTATTAGAGGTTGGTACAGCAACACCGGATGCACTTGCTGGAGGTTTCGGTGATACACGTGCGATTCCTGGTGAGCCATTTCCTTCAAATTATATCGTGCGATTTTCACATGTAGACCCTCAAACAGGTGCTCCAGTGTACCTAACATCTTCTGGTGAAGAAACTACCACATATTCTGTTGTAGGAAACCGCGTAACATCAGGAACTACGACACCGCGGATGACAGGCGGCATCAGTAATGAATTTCAGTACCGGAAACTAGATTTTAGCTTTTTGTGGTATTTTTCTATCGGCGGGAAGGTATATGACGATGCTGCAAAGCGCCACCTCGGAGTAGTAACTCAAGACTGGAATATGCGTCGCGAATACTTTGATCGCTGGCAGCAGCCAGGCGATGATGCTGCCTATCCACGTGCTACTGGTTCTATGCTGAACTGGGGAGGAAATGCCAACTTCTGGCAAAACAACCACACGCTTTGGTTAGAGGATGCCACTTTCGCTCGATTGAGAACGGTTTCGCTTGGTTATAATATTAAGCCAGAAAAAGGAATGGTAAGGAATATTCGCCTTAGCCTTCAAGGAACTAATTTGTTGACTTTGACAAACTATCGAGGCCCTGATCCTGAGGTAGCAAGAGAAAGAGGCAACGACCAGGAACGTAATATTGGAGGCACAGGGGTTACATTCCTGACAACTCCTAATGAGCGTACTGTGACGTTTGGTGTAAATGTTGACTTTTAATTCAGATAATAATGAAGAATATTAAATATCAAATAATCTGTATCGCTTTAGCCTCCATAACTGCGTTTTCTTGGGGCTGTGGTGATGACTTTCTGGATGTAACTCCTGCTGATGTGATTGATTTTGGTGACTTTTGGAATTCACCCCAACATGCACGAGAAGGATTGAATGCTACTTATGATGCGCTTAGCTCTGGAGGCTTCATGGGTGGGCAAATTCAGCTTCTTTCAGAGATTATGGCAGATAACCTTGCCGAAAATCCGGTGTCACTTAACGGGGATCTTGCCGCTCATTACACAAGAACGACAGATATTTTTCTTGGTACTACTCGTGGTCTTATGACTGCTGGATACTATGTTCCTGCACGGGCTAACTTTCTTATTGATAGTATTGATTTGATTCCTGATATCGAGCCTGGCGAAAGAGCTAGAATGATTGCGGAGTCAAAATTCCTACGAGGAATAGCACATTTCGAACTTGTTCGCATGTTTGCCCAGCCTTATGGTTTTACACCTGATAACTCACACCTCGGATTACCTATTAGGCTCAAATATGGAATCGATACACTTTCAAGGTCTACAGTTGGCGAAGTGTACACACAAGTTTTGAAGGATATCAATGAAGCCATCCCTGATTTAAATGATGGTGTATCATCCGGGTACGCAACGAAGGATGCCGCGCTTGGCTATCTCGCAAAAATTCATTTCCAGATGAATGATTTTGAAAAAGCCTATGATTATGCAAATCAAGTAATATCTAATGGTAGATATGCGATTGACACATCACTGACCGGGAGGTTCTCAACTCAGGTTACCTCGGAGGCTGTCTTTTATTTGGCAAGTGAATTTGTCGATAATGCAGGCGGAGGTTTTTTCTTTAACTATCGTGTAGATCCTAATTCTGGCCTTGCTAACGCTGCTTTGACACCTGGCTTTGCCAGCGAACTTTTGCAAAATGATGACAAACGTGGAACAACTTGGGTCCAGGAAAGCGATGGTTTTTTCTGGATTTCTGGAAAAGTAGAAGATACAGCTAGGCAGAATTACACGCAGGTGCCTTTGGTACACCTAACAGCGTTAAAATTGATTCGTGCTGAGTCTGCTGCAGAACTAAACACGGATCTTATTACAGCGATAACAGACCTGAATGACATTCGTGAGCGAGCAGGTATTCCAACACTTGCAAGCACTTCAGAGGCTTTAACTATTATTGCTACTGCACGGAAAGAGCGCCGCAAAGAGCTTATAATTGAAGGAGATCGCTTACACGAACTTAAGCGTATCGCTGTCTTGGAAGAACCAAATCTCAAGATCCGAAACGCTCCCTGGGATTGCCCAGGACTGGTATGTCAGCTTCCTGATGTAGAACTGCAAGGAAATCCCAACCTCAAACCTAATGAGGAGGGTGGTTGTAACTAATTAACGCGTTTTGAGTTGGGTATTGAGGGCTTTATTTACCTCAATGCCCTTTCTGACGTTCATGTTAAAAAACATATATTCATGAAAACGTATATAAACATATTCATTTTGCTGAGTACAGCGTTTTTGCTTGTTTTTTCAGCGTGTAAAAAGGATGAACTTCCTCCGATTGGAAAGGCACCGAGTAAGTTGGAAGGCATAAACGGAGCTTTTAAGCTGGTCAAAATTCAGCGTACTGATAAGTTGGCCTGTGCCAATCGCCCCACTGTGCTTGACGTGAGCCACTTCTTCTTACAGGGCGAAGCATCTACGATCAGCTTTGATACGAATGCGAAGACCTTCTCGTATAATGCTGGCGATGCAACTTCCCTACTTCCTGAAACAGGGAGCTGGAAGTTTGTTAATGAGAATTTTCCAGATCAAGCAGACGAGTTTCCTGAAGCAATTGAGTTTGTTGATCAGAATGGAATTATGACAATGCTTGACCTTAAAAAGCCGATCCGTCCACTTGATCCTACATTGGAAATAGAATCCACGACCATGTCTGATGGAAAAGTCGCAACTGGATACATATTCGTTTTTGAAAGGATGTAATTTTTAAACCAAACAAAAAATACTCTACGCCATGCGTAATACCATATATTTAATCGCGATTTTTTTGCTTCCAATTGCTCTCCAGGCGCAGTCTGCCTGGCTTGAGCCTGCCGATGCTACTGCTGATGATACTGTCTATTTATATGTAGACCTTACTCAAACAGATAATGAGTTCTTGATCGTAGAAGCCGCTGCAAGCGGAGAAGACATGTATATCTGGACTTGGAAGCCAATGGAACATCCCTTAGGACATCCGCTTGTAAATGGGCTGGGAGATCAGGCTTGGAAAAGCTCAAATCCAGCACTCAAAATGACAAAAGAGTCAGAAGGGGTTTATTACTACAAAATGATTCCAACGGAATTCTATGAAGTAGACGCCAATACGGTCTATGCTGAAGATTTTCACTTTTTGGTAAAACCTCAAGATGGAGGAGGCTATGGAGATCCGGATATCAAAACGGAAGATTTAGCCATAAAGATTGACCCCGCTAATTGTGATGCACGGAAAGTGGGTACATTCCCAGATGTTGTAGATGCTAATAATACGCTTCCAATGACAGGAAGTGAATTGATGGTTTTGGTCTATGATAATAATATGGAGGAAAAGGCCACTTTGCAGAATAATACTGATTCTCTTTTTGTCTATGCTCGTGGCACAACTGAAAATGGTGTATCGGTTAAGGTAGTTTCCCGTTCTGCTATTGACGAAACTCCTGCACTTCAGATGGTAAACAAAGGGAATGGAATCTACCATTGGTATATAATTCCAGATGAGCTTTACAAAGACGTCGTTCCAGCAGGTGACAGGATTAAAACCCTGAGCCTTCAGATTCTTCAGAAAGGAGCCAGAACTTCAGATCAAGTTGTGGATGGTACCTTTGAATATCTATTAAGAGAAGAGTAAAGAACCTCTTATTTCTAAAAATAAACGGCAGCTACCTCATGTGAGATAGCTGCCGTTTTTAGATGTCTGAAATGCAATTAACGCGATTCAATTACCCGTGCTTGCTTATTGCGAGCTGCTGGTAAGAGCATGCCTATTTTTGCATTGATATAGGTAGGGTCACAGATTGTATACCGGACTCCTCCATATGATATTCGATCTCCATCTACAGGTTTGCTAAACTTGACGGCTGTGGCCGCATGGCCAGGAAAAATAAGTCCGACTGTTTCGAGGCCAACGAGCTCCTGAACGAGTTTTGAAAATAACACAGATCGGTCTTCGCAGTCGCTGTAAGGATAAAACAGCGTTTCTTCTGCAAATAAGTAACGCTCCTCTCCAAACTGCTGCTGATCGGTTTTGTATGCGAAGGCTTTTTGAACAAACGTCAGAAGCAAGCTAACTTTCTCTTCCTCACTGAGACCTTTCAATGCTGGCAAAAGCCCTGCTTTCAAGCTCTTCATCGCTTGGTTTGAAAGCGGAGCTTGCATATAAAGGTCAAGGTCGAAAAATGGCATCGTTTTGTAAAAGTAGACGAGGCTTTTGTCTACTGTAACGGGAACGTTTATTGTTTTTCCACGGTAAACAAAACTGAAGACCTTATGCTTCAATCTTGGACTTAAGCGAGGGCTGTATCGCATATCAAAGTTGAGTACTCGCTTCGCCTCTGGATATTTACCATTGAAGACTCTACATTGCTTAAGCGACGTTGATTCACCGTCCAGGTCAATCGCATAATATTTCTCTCCATTCTTTCCTTTCAAATAGGACTGGCCATACATCGTGCGATTAGTAGGCATCAGTAAATAGAGTTTGTCTCGGTCGTAACAGGCGCTCGCTGCATAGCCGGCTTTTATTGCCACAAACCAGTTGAACAAGGTTCGTGCATTCTTGTCTTTAGGAAAAAATGAGTAGGCTGTTCTATTCACAAGTTGGAAAAAGCCCCAATCATTAAGGCGTCGTCTGGCACCTTCTCGCTGTAATTGATACACGAGCATGTCAGAATCTGAAGCATCCATTTGAAGCCATGCATCCGCAATTCGCTGTTCGCTCAATACGGGCATAGGATCAAGCTTAAATTGGGCATCATATCTGAATGACACATCCTCTCCAAAGAAACTTGTTTCCACCGTTTTCTCCAGCCCATCCAACCTTGCTTCAGCTAAAGGAGACTTGGGTGCAAGTTCCTCCGGTTCATCCATCGGAATGTTTGCCTCTTCTGTTGGGATTGGCTTCGGTGCCGGAACGATGATAAGCTCCCTTGTTGGGTACTTTGGTGTGGGAGCATCCGGGTTAACGGAAGGTTTGTCCACTGGCTTGGGAGAGAGGTAAGGCATATCGGCTCCATGGACCTCTGCTTCCAGCCATAGGCGCCGCATCTGATTATTATAGCGCTTGTCTATGCTGCCTTGCTGCTGATCTGTCTTGGCCTTAACACGATCCTCCATCGCCTCTAATCTTTCCTTCCAGGTCTGTGCCTGGACATTCCACCCCAGAATCATCAACACGCTTATTATTGCAATTTTTTTCATCATGGCTTCTAGGTTTTGATTAAAGGTTTTTTAGCTGAATGAGCTGGAAGTAAATGAACCCAACTTCAAACATAGAACTTTCAACCTTAAACTGTTTTTGATCACTTTTCGATTGTGATATCGACCCGTTTTACAATCATGCCTGTTTGATAACGTCTGTTTTGGGAAAGCCATTTTTGAAAATCTGTAAAAGATAACTCAAGGGGCATATTTTCTCCCTGACCGTCGGTTTTTGCGGTTTGAAGGCGAGGCTTCACAAGAGGCTCAGGAGTCCAAACGATAAACACTCGATTTATATCCTTAGGGCTTTCTGCGTAAAGGTCATATTCATCTACATACGCTCCGAGGCCAAGCATATCCGCAGCTCTTGAGAATAACACACAAGGCTTATCTGCTGGTATTTCAACACCATTTACTTGCGACTCAGGCATATTTCGGTAAGGGAATACACGCTGAGAAACCTGATCGTCAGCAAGGTAAACCGTTAAGTATCCCTTTACCGGAGCTTCTATAGAGAGATAAAAGGGGTCTCCATCATTGAAGTGTATCTTATTACAAGTAGTTTCTGGGCAGCCAAGTGTTTGGATTTCGAGATCGATTTCTGGGGCGATAAGCTCTCGGACGACTCCTCGCACACTGCACTTAACCCAAAATTCATCATTCTCAACAAAGCGTTCACAGGACTCCTTGATAGTTTTGATCCAGTCACCATTCACATAGGTTTCAGCGATCATACTAAATGTTTGCTCTGTTTCTACGGTTTCGCCTGTTTGAGTATTCTTGATCATCGTAGCGTTGCCTTGCACGATCACTGTCCCGAAGACTTTCTCGATAGCTTGAACGCGAGCCAGCTCTTTACATTTCTCACATGCTTGAGCTTCACTTAGCTCGCTTCGCGTGAGATTTAGCTGGTACTCTCCTGATGATTTTTTCTCTTTTTGTCCAAAAACGAGGAGTCCAAGAAATAGGATAAAGATTAGTAAAGATAATTTTTTCATAGCGAGGGTGAATAAAGAGCAAAAGATCGTGGCAAGGTGGTAAAGCCTTCCTAAGGCTTTAGCCTAAACTTTTTCCAAAATTGCCCGGACTTTTAAGTCCGGGCAATAAAATCAATTAGTTGTTTCTTCTTTTCTTTTTCTTCTTAGAGTTGTGGAAAATGTTGTCCAATTCCTCAATAAGCTCATCAGCTTCTTCCTCGAGGTCAGAACGTATTTTCGCTTCTAGTGCCTTCTCAGCGGCTACCATCGCTTCTTCCACATTGTAAAAAAGCTTTACAACTACTTCGATGTCCTTCTTTCCAGACTCACGGTATACCTTGATAGCAGGCTTAACATAGTTGAGTTGCTGAATGATATAGTTCTTAGAACCAGCGACGAATTTCGTGAGCGAGTTTCCAGTCTCACGGTCGATCTGGTCATTAGCAATTTTGCCTTCGATGATCTGGTTTATTTCGTTTGAAATCTGACCTGCAAGCTGAAGCTTGGCAGCTTCCATCGCCTGCATTTCAGCAGCAGTCTGTGTCTTTCCAACTCCGTTTCCGTCTGCGAAGATATACTTGAGCATTCCGCGCTCATCCTCTTCGATTTGCTTCATCCATGAATACTCGAGCTGCTTTGCCAATGGAATTGAACCAGGAAATACTACGAATCCTTGCTTGCGCATTTTCTTGGATTCTTTACGGGCATTCTTGTCAGCTTTTTTACGAAGTAGTTTAGTCACTTCCTTCTTTTTGGCGTCACGGCCATCTTCATAATATTCCTTTTCACGGTCCAGTTGACGCTTTTCCTTTCCGGTCATCTGAGCAGTTGCAGGCATTGCCATTGCAATTAGTACAGCAAAAATGGCGAGTTGGGTTAAGATTGATTTAGTTTTCATGGTAAAATTGATTTTAGATTTGAGATATTTTTGATGGGTTTTGGTGCTTGTTTGAAAGAACGAGGCCAGCTTAGTAGGCTATAATTGTAGTGCCTTCCTGGCCATATATTTCAGGCGTTTGAGTTCTGTTTCTGAGGCGACGGGCCATGTATGGAACCTGCTCATTGAGGTATGTTTTGAGTTCAAGTAAGGTCAAACGGTTGTCGCGGTCCTGATTTGCTTCACCTTGCAGTCCTTTTAGAAAATAGTAGGTGAATAGACCGTGGTATTGTTCAGGATACCAGGTGGCAACCTGGTCATTTGTCGCTGAAGTCAATACTGTTGCATTTGGGTCACTTAGTAGATTGCTTGACGTTCTGATTCGTGCCAAAGAAGTGAAAGGCATCAAGGTTCCTTTGTCAGATGAGCCGCTAAAGCATGCATCGATCACTACAGATAGTTTCCGGTAAGGAATTTTGGCGAGGTTATCATAAAGTGTCTTGATCGCATATCCATTGAAGCGAACAAGTGTAGGATCACAATCCACCGGTACGAAGTAACCTTCATTGCTTTCTAAGTCAGGAGCGCCGTGGCCGCTATAATAGACAAAGACATCAGACTGATTCTTTTTTACAAGGTTGAATAGTCGTGCTTTATGACTCTCTTTGGTACCAAACATGCCATTAAAATCTGCTTGTGAGGCATTGTTTAGCATGATTACATTGTTCTCGTCATAGCCTAAAACATTCACGAGGTAACGCTTCATGCTTAGCGCGTCATTCAAGGCAAAGTCCACAGAAGGGACATCCTGGTTTTGATAGTCACGGTTTCCAATGATTACTGCGATTGCATCCGGGTTATTCATTCCTGTACGAGGCAAGTCGCGATCAGCATCCGAGCGCAGTTGCACTGTATTGATATCTACTGGAGCAGGAGGCGCATCATTTGGTGAGATAACCACACGTGCGTCCACTTCCAGATCTTGATTCATGGTCACGGTGAAAGTCTCCTGACTCAGGTTATTTCCTTTTGATTCATTGATCACGATCGTCACAGGTACGGTAGCCTCTGCATAGCGACGGTTTGTAAAAAACTCAATATCCAGAATCTTAAAGTCGCCAGGAGCAAGGTCACCGATAACAATCATTTTGTCACCTGCTGTAAACACATTGGAAGGGAGGTCCACATTGGCAGATACTCCACGAGCAGTTCCCTGACCAGTGTTCTGTACTGCTAGCTTGAGGATCATAGGCACACCTGGGCGAGCTTTTCCTCCACCAGCACTGGTAAAGTGAGGATCAGTAATCGTAAGGTTTGGCTTGTACGCTTCACCTGTAGACAGGGTGATGAAGGACGGATTAGAATCAAAGCCGTTTCGTTCACGCACCATGATTTTAAATGTGGCCTGGCCTTCCTGGAGGTTCCTTCCTCCGATTACTTCTACCTGGACACGCTTTTCTTCTCCGGAGGTAAGATTGCCTATCGTTTTGGACTGGCTGTAGCCAAGGTCACTAAGGCCGGTTTCTTCATGCATTACAAGTTCCATATTGCTTGCCATGCCCTGTCCGGTATTTTTGAGATCAAACTCAATATAGGTTTTCTCGCCTGGTTCAATCCTGTTGTTTCCGCTTGGGTCTATAAACTCAAGTCCTTCAATGCTTAAGTATGCTGGAGCCGAAGGGCTGCCTGAACCAGAATTGACGTTCTCATTCTCTAGTATGTAGCGTGGATTGCCAGGAGCTACATCATTGTTACGTAAAATAATATTGTAGCATTCGCTTCCGCGGATAGGCTCAAGGTTAAGGTCGAGCATCATCCAGGCTTTTTCAGAAAAGCCACTTACCAATGCATCGTTAAGGAATCGGCAGGCATCCTGCGTCCTACCCATAAGAGCTTTAAGGCCAGCCATATTATATAATGCATTCGCATGAGATTTTCGGTCACCTCTGGATTTGTTGATAACCTCATTCATCATGTCATTTGCAGCCCTAGCATTTCCCAGAAAATAGGCCGAATAAGCTTTTTGAATGGTTGCCGCTTTCGACATATTCGTGACACGCTGGAAATCTCTGCGCGCTAGATATGGCTGCTCCATAGCAACTTGATAGACTTTTCCTCTGAAATAGTATGCGTCTGGAACATCAGGGCGAAAACGAATAGCGGCATTGAAGTCAGTTTTAGCATCTTCAAAGTCACTAAGAATATAATTGCAGACACCTCTTTGGTAGCGTACCCTTGCAAGCATATCACGATTGCCAGAAAAATCACTTAAAGAGAGGGTGTAACCTCTGCGCGCTTCTTCAAAGAAACCTTTAAGGAAGTCTTCGTTTGCGCGATCATAATTTGGAGAAGTTACCGATTTTCTTTTTCCTGAAAAGGCGCGATCTACCCAGTCAACGACATCTGCGATAGCTTGTATACCTTCAGGACCATACCCATACTGCGGAGAGCAGGTTTGTGCCTGAGTGTAGCTTCCAGGGAGTAGTATTGTACAACATGCAATCAAGTAAAGTATAGTTTTCATAAGCCGACAAGGTTTGAGGTAATTTCTATTTGGGAAGTGAAAGCAAGGCAGTTAATCGTTGGGCATTGACGGATACTCGCTCATTGGCTACGATTATCATACGGCAAGCTTAGCGGTTTCTATTCAAGGATGTTAGTCATCTTTTGCAGCCGTGTGTGGTATGTGAACAAGCGTGAAGGCATTAAACATGTTTGGCATGTGACATTTTATTACATCTGTCGTCGTGAATTCCTGTGTGATTTAGCCTCATTTTACCAGCCTTTAAAACAGAAAAATATGAAGGTGAATTTTTAAGGATAAATGGGTTGTTTTTAGGATTGAATATTTTTGTTAATTGCATAAGTCAAACAAACCTCATTCTAATCGCTATCGAACCTTCCTCTATCATTTCATTTAATGGCGTTACCTATCGCCGCGGCACACGTGTGTTACTGGATGCCGTCAGCTTCGACATCCATCTGGGAGAATTTGTCTACCTGGTAGGAAAAACGGGTGCTGGGAAAAGTACGATCATGCGCTTAGTCTATGCTGACCTTGCACCGACAAGGGGGTTTATCCGTGTGGGCAAGCAGCAACTAGGCCAACTAGGACCAAAGTCTACGCCTCACCTAAGACGTGACATGGGAATCGTCTTTCAAGATTTTCAGCTACTTCCTGATAGGACAGTATATCATAACATTCAGTTTGCTCTGAAGGCAACTGGCTGGCGTGACCGTAAAAAGATAAAGCAGCGTATTGAGGAGGTACTTATGCAAGTAGGTATGACAGGTAAGGCGAATGCGATGCCTTACCAGTTATCTGGTGGGGAGCAGCAGCGCGTTTCCATTGCAAGGGCGCTTATCAATGATCCAATGATCCTTATAGCAGACGAGCCTACTGGCAACCTTGATCCGGAAGCTAGCAGGCACGTAATGGACGTTATACGTCGTATTAATTTAAGTGGAACAGCAGTACTGATGGTGACCCATGAATATGACATCATAAAGGATTACCCATCTCGTGTTCTTGAATTAGAAAAAGGAAACCTCACCGACTTTCAGCGAGGCTCCGACTTCCTTGATCATTATGGGAAAATACCTAGTTCCAGGTAGCTTAATGCGATTTTATCAATAGCATTAATAAAGGCAGCTTTGCGTAGGCTATCAGCTCCCTTGGACATTTTGAGTTCGCGGATTTCGTGATATGACCGACTCATAACACCTTCAAGGCCTGAGACTACAAGGTCTCGCTCATCTCCGCCATTAAGCAGGTCAGCTCGTAATTCACTGCTGATATTTCCGCCTGTAGACTCGATTGCATCGAGGAGGCGCTCATTATTCATCGTATTGTATCGCTTTGTGATTTTGCCAAAGGATACCCTTGAAAGGTTTTTGAGCCATTCAAAATAGGAAACAGTAACACCCCCGGCATTCAAGTAGAGATCGGGAATGATCATAACGCCTTTCTCTATGAGGATGCTTGCAGCTTCACTTGAAAGTGGGCCATTAGCCGCTTCTCCGATAATCTTTGCTTTTACACGTGGAGCGTTTGCGCCTGTGATCTGATTCTCAAGCGCTGCAGGAATCAATATGTCGCAATCATACTCGAGTAAGTCTCGCGAGTTTGCCACATTGGTTGCGCCTGGGAAATTGAGAATAGAGCCGCTGTCTTTTCTATGATTGAATACAGCTTCTACATCAAGGCCGTCTTCATTAAACAGACCGCCTTCATATTCAGCTATTCCTGTAATAATGGCGCCGGCTTTTTGGAAATAAACAGCACTCCAATAACCAACGTTTCCAAGACCCTGGATAATGATGCGCTTTCCGGCAATACCAGATGTGAGCCCAAGCTCCTTCATGTCCTCAGCAACACTACAGGCCTCACGCACACCAAAGAATACTCCCTGGCCAGTTGCTTCAGTTCTTCCACGGATACCAGATTGACTTAAAGGCTTGCCCGTAACACATCCTTGTGCATTAATTGCCTGAGGGTGAAACGTTTGGTACGTATCATATATCCATGCCATCTCACGAGGCCCAGTGCCATAATCTGGTGCAGGTACGTCGGTAGCAGGACCTATGCAGTTCTTTTTTATAAGCTCAAAGGTGTAACGACGTGTAATACGCTCCAACTCATCTACTGAGTAATCCTTTGTGTTGATTTTGACTCCTCCTTTAGCTCCACCAAAGGGTACATTGACCAAGGCGCACTTGAAAGTCATCAAGGTAGCAAGGCCGATAACCTCGTCTTCATCAACGTTCATGGCAAAGCGAATCCCGCCTTTTACGGGCGTTTTATGATGCGAATGCTGAACCCGAAATGCCTCGATTACATCATAGGTGCCATCCGCCCTTCGGAGCGGAAAATTCATTTTGTAGATGCTATTGGGAGTTTTGATCTGTTTGATCAGGCCAGGATGGTGGTTGGTATAGCTTGAAGCTTCATCGATGAAGTTCGCAACCTCCTTAGCTAAATTAAATGCGTGACTCATGTGTAGTTAGCTAGTTTGAGAAAATTGTTTTCCGAAAGGTAGTATTTTTTGTGAAAGGGCCTAGTCTAAAAACCGGAATTATTTGAGTTTGCAGAAACGCTGATCCGATGTTAATTTTAGACGACAAACCATAAGCAACTTTACCCATGAAAGAAGTTAAACATTACGCCGTACGTATTCACGGAGGACCCAAAGGAAGTGGCGATGGCTCAAGAGCTTCCATCCATTTATTTGACAAAAAGAAAAGAATGGTAGGGCATCTGAGCTTTATGGACGCAGGTGTGCCACTAACTGCTGACAAGATATCCGATGATGTCGTTTATTTGGCGCTTCCATCAGATCAGCTCAGTGATGTCGTCGATATGCTTCGATATGAAAAGCCCATCTATGTAGAGTGGCAAGCATCCCTCAAAAATGCCTACCTGGGAACTATTCAAGAACCAGTTGGGGAAGGAGAGCGGATTGGTTTTAAAAAGTAGTATAATTTACCTTTTTAAGTTTAAAATAAACCACCAGGGCTTTTAGGGCGTTATCGACATATATGATGCGAAATGCTATTTTAATTTTATCATTGACAGGGGCCATGCTATGGTCGGCTTGTGATTGCAAACCGCTCTTTCCGGTTGAGCCTACGTTGGAATATGTCAGTATCCAGCCCACTGAGGTTGAGGAGTTGAAAGACTCGATGATCATTACCTTGCGGTTCACAGACGGCGACGGCGACATTGTAAGTCAGGATAGTTCGCAGGAACAAATCAGTAATCTTGAGGTGAAAGACCTGCGCACAACACTCGCAGATAGTGTTTCGAGGTTATTTTATCGTTTCCCGGAATACACCACAAATACCTGCAATCCTTCTATTCAAGGAACTATACGCATCGCTGTGGCGCCTACCCTGGTATTTCCTCGTAACTTACGTGAGCAAAAGACAGCCTTTGCTGTGCGGCTGCGTGACGCCGCCGGAAACTGGAGTGAGGCTGTGATGACAGATTCTATCCTGATAAAACGCTAAGTGTCATGATCGACCCTGACCGTAGATTTGTTGATTTTATAAAGGCTGCAAATGCCCAGGAAGCTCTGCGGCTCAAAATGCTTTTTGATCGTGCTGGAATTCCTTATTTAGTACATGATGAGCTTGTTTCTACACATGTGATTCCAGTGCCTATCCGCTTTAAAGTTCCTGAAGACCAACTGGCACTCGCGCATAAACAATTAGAGGCTGCTTTTGATGTATCTGCGGAAAATATTCCAGAGCGCTGCCCTGCGTGTGACAGCAAGACCGATCCCTCTTCCCTAGATTGTCCTGATTGCGGTTTGTTTTTGGGGTAAAGCCGCCGTTTGTTATGCTGAAAATCGCCTGGTCTGATCTGTATGAACAACCTTTGCCAGAAGGACATAGGTTTCCCATGGAAAAGTATAGCCTTATCCCTGAGCAGCTTTTGTATGAAGGCACGATTACAAAAGATAATCTTTATGCACCGCCCTCCATTTCTGAAGAGACCATTCTGCGAACGCATACCAAGGCGTATTGGCACAAATTAAAACACGGAGAACTAACTCCACGCGAAGTGCGAAAAACGGGCTTTCCGTATTCTCCAAGATTGATAGAGCGTGGCTTAACCATTCCTGGAGGCACCATTGAAAACGTTCGTTTTGCACAAATTCACGGAGTCGCCATTAACGGGGCCGGAGGAACACACCATGCTTTTGCAGATAGGGGAGAAGGCTTTTGTTTGCTCAATGATATCGCCATTGCGGCGAATGAACTCCTACACACAGGGGAGATCAAGCAAGCCCTGGTTGTAGACTTGGATGTCCACCAAGGAAATGGAACCGCAGCGATTTTTAGAGGAAGGCCGGAAGTATTTACCTTCTCGATGCATTGTGAATCAAATTACCCTTTACATAAAGAGTTGTCAGATCTTGATATCGGACTAGCCCCTTTTACAGAGGGCGATCGGTATCTTCAGACGCTGTATGATACGCTTCCTGGCCTTATTGAAAAGGTGGAACCTGATGTGATATTTTACCTGAGCGGAGTAGATGTTTTGGAGACTGATAAGCTAGGCAAGCTTAACCTTAGTAGAGCAGAGTGCCGTGAGCGCGATCGATATGTATTTGAGCAATGCAGGAAATACGAAATCCCGGTTTCAGTTGCACTGGGCGGAGGATATTCGCCTCATGTACGTGATATCGTTGAAGCGCATTGCAATACGTTTCGAGAAGCGGTTAATGTTTTCTTTTGAAATAGCTTAGAGCTTGCTCCTTAGGCCAATCGCCAAAAGCTAGTAGCCTTTTTATTCCTCTCCAAACAAGCTATGTACAAAAGTTTTTGGATCAAAGATTTGAAGATCATCCATGCCTTCTCCGACACCGATATACTTAACCGGAACTTTCATTTCTGCGGAAACTCCAATTACGACTCCACCTTTGGCAGTTCCATCTAACTTGGTCAGTGCCAGTGAGTTAACTTGAGTCGCCTCGGTAAAGGCTTTTGCTTGTAGGAATGCGTTTTGTCCAGTAGAGGCATCCAAAACGAGAAGGACTTCGTGAGGCGCATCAGCCACATGGCGGCCCATGGACTTTTTGATTTTAGTCAACTCATTCATGAGGTTAACCTTGTTGTGTAGACGGCCAGCCGTATCGACAATAACGATATCTGCGCCTTCTTCAACACCCTTTTCCACTGCTACATAAGCAACAGCTGCGGGGTCTACATTCATGCCCTTTTCTACAACCTCAACATTAACCCGGGTTCCCCAAAGTTTCAGTTGATCCACGGCTGCCGCACGGAAGGTGTCCGCTGCGCCTAGCATGACTTTATAGCCTTGCTCTTTGTAGCGGTTGGCGAGTTTACCGATCGTAGTCGTTTTGCCAACGCCGTTCACACCAACAACCATAATGACATATGGGATTTTTTTACCGTCCTGCGTAAGCGAAGGAAGCTTAAAGGCTTCTTGCTGTTCGTTGACTGCATTCTCCTTGATTAGTTCCAATATCTCATCGCGAAGGATGAGATTGAGTTCCTTATTGGTGCCGTACTTATCGCGAGATACGCGCTTCTCGATACGATCAATGATCTTTACAGTCGTTTCTACACCTACATCACTGGAGATCAAAACTTCTTCCAGATCATCGAGAATATCATCGTCTACAGTGCTTTTGCCAGCTACTGCACGTGTAAGTTTATTGAAGAAGCCTGACCGGGTTTTTTCTAATCCCTGATCGAGCTTTTCCTTGTTTTTTTTCTTCTTAAAAAAATCGCCAAATGCCATGGTGCAAATATAAGGTTAATTAGCTGATTTGATAATGAGATGATTAGCTAATTCCATCATTAATTCAGCATACTAAGCCCATCATCAAATTAGCTAATTACCAAATCATCAAATCAAACACGTTCCACAATCAATGCTGCGCCTTGTCCTACGCCGACACACATTGTCGCAAGGCCATAACGAACATCAGGGCGACGCTTCATCTCGTGAACAAGCGTAGCCATCATACGGGCTCCTGTGCAGCCAAGTGGGTGCCCAAGAGCAATAGCACCGCCATGTACATTGACGATGGACTCGTCAATGCCTAGGTCGCGAATGCATGCAATAGACTGCGCCGCAAAAGCTTCATTAAGCTCTACCAGGCCAATATCTTCGATGTGAAGACCGGCGCGCTGAAGCGCCTTGTGCGTCGCTGGAACTGGGCCTATTCCCATAATCTCAGGCGGAACGCCAGCAACAGCATAAGACACAACCTTTGCAATCGGCTTCATGTCAAAACGCTTGCAGGCGTCTTCGTTGGCGAGAAGGACGGCAGCGGCACCATCGTTGAGGCCAGAAGCGTTACCAGCGGTTACGGAGCCGCCTTCGCGGAAGGCAGGACGAAGTTTCGCTAAAATCTCTGGTGGCGAAAGACGAGGATGTTCGTCTTTATCGACGATCAAAGGATCTTGTTTACGTCTTGGAATCGAGATCGGAATGATTTCATCATTGAAAGCACCCGATTCATGTGCCTGTTGATATTTTACCTGCGTGCGGTATGCAAAAGCATCCTGCTCTTCACGTGTGATCTTGTATTGGTCATTGACGTTTTCGGCAGTTTCGCCCATAGCATATGGAGGATGCATGGCAGCAAGTTTTGGATTGGTAAAGCGCCATCCAAAGGTTGTGTCATGCATCGCGCTGTCACGACCAAAGCCTTTGCTGGGCTTTGACATGACGAATGGAGCGCGTGTCATACTCTCGACGCCGCCTGCGATATAGACTTCGCCTTCACCAAGTTTCAATGCGCGGCTCACATCCATAACGGCTTGTAATCCGCTGGCACACAGTCGGTTAACGGTGCATCCTGCAACTGTCATAGGAAGTCCGGCCAGTAGGGCGGACATGCGTGCAACATTGCGATTATCTTCACCAGCCTGGTTGGCAGCTCCTGCAATAACATCTTCGATCACATTGGGATCAAGTGTAGGATTGCGCTCGATAAGTGCCTTGATAACCTGTGCCAGCATGTCGTCTGGACGAATAGGGGAGAGGGCGCCGCCCCATTTTCCAATCGGTGTGCGGCAGGCGTCGATGATGTATGCTTCGTTCATAGGCTGTAAAGGTACGGTATCGAACTCAAAGAAAATGCTTATTCAGTATCATTACTTCAAAAGCATTTTGCTGTAAAGTAACTCATTATTTGGCAGGGTTAAAGTCACATAATATAGCCCCGGAGTTGTTTCTTTAAGGTGAACTGTTTGATCTTCTTTATTAATTAAACTCTCAAAAACAACTCTTCCAACCTTATCTGTAATTGCTATATGAGTAGCGCGAGTACCTTTGGGAATTTCAATCCTGAAACTACCGTTATTAGGATTAGGGTAGATTGTTACCTTGGATGGATATTCTGGGGTAAGAGAAACATTTCGATCTTTTTCTTCCCATTTTGTGACGAAAATATCCTTGGCACCATTTGAGGCAAGATTATTGGTCAAAATACTATCAGGATCGAAGTCTGCTGTTTCAGAGAAACTTCCAACCGTAAAGATACCGCCTTGTCTGTCTAATACGATTGCATTACTGAGGTCGTCCTCGATACCTCCTATGCGTTCTGACCAGACAAGTTCTCCCACAGAATCAAGCTTAACCAGAAATAGGTCAGAGGCTCTTGATGAAGACCCCACCTGAACGCTGAGACGTACAAAACTGCTGTTTTTATCAATGGTTAAATTTCCGTCAAAGTATCCGGTTACAAGTACATTTTTCGCGTCATCTACCGCTAAACCGTGAGGGTACTCACCAAATGCTCCACCAAAGCTTTTTGCCCATACATATTCTCCATTTTGATTAAGCTTTAAAACAAAAGCATCATCTTCATTGGTAACAATAAGTCTGCTTTCTCCAGGGCCTGGGTCAAAGTCTACAAAGCCAGAAAACCAGCCTGCTACATAAATATCTCCTGATTTATCAAGGGCAATGGAAGAAGCCAAATCTGCCTCTATATGAATTGCCCACATGAAATTCCCCGAAGCGTCTAACTTTTGAACATAAATGGCCCTCTGATTCCTTGCACCCAGATTTAAAACAGCAGTACCGGGGTCAAAATCCGTTACTCCATAGAAATACCCTGTTGTGGTAATATTTCCAGAATTGTCTATAACTATTCCATTCCCTGATGCTAAACGACTATCGGTTCTTATACCTTTTACCCAAACCAAATCTCCACCTTTATTTAACTTGAGAATAAAGATTCCACCTTGGTCTAAGAAAGTGGTTCCTGCTCCTGGGTCAAAGTCTACTTGCCCAGAATAAGTCCCTGTAACGTACACATCGCCTGAATTATCAATGGCTATTGATTTTGCATCGCGAATAAAAAATTGCTGAGAAATATTTGTGGCAAAAGTCTTCACCCAAACAAAATCTCCATTTGCATCGAGTTTTTCGATAAACATATCAGTAGAGGACGCTGTAATATTTTGTGTCCCCGTACCAGGATCAAAATCTACGGTTCCATTGAAATAGCCTCTGATGTATACATTTTCAAGTGTATCAACCGCGATTGCTCTTCCCATATCCTCAAGGTTGCCACCCATACTTTTTGCCCAAATCAGGTTGCCAAGTGGGTCCTGCTTCTGAACAAAAATATCTTCCTCACCTTGCGCAGTAAGGTTAAATGTAGCCATGCCAGGGTCGAAGTCTACTGTTCCTGAAAAGTAACCCGTGCTATAAACATTGCCTAAGTGGTCAATCGCAACGGATTTGCCTTCATCATCCCCAGAGCCACCTGTACCTTTTGCCCAATCAAGTGATTGTGATGTCGCAGTAGTGATACATAAACTAAATAGTGTGTAAAAAAGAATTGCTTTGTTCATTTGAGTAATAATTTTATAATGAAATATGATTTTCTTTCGAAAAGTAACAGATAGCTAATGATAAATATTTTTAAATCAAAGTGATAACTCCCATCTTCGCACCAAAATAATCAAGCTCCATGCTACAGCGCATTCAAACTATCTTTCTTTTTCTTGCCGCAATATTGAACCTTGGCATCTTCTTGGTTCCCGTTTGGAAATTTGTGGAAGGAACAAATAGCGAAGCCTTTACTGCTCTTTCTTCTGAAGTTGTAGTAGAAGGCGGCTCCAAGACGATGAGCTTTACTGAGGCTCCATTATACCTTGCCCCTGGGATTCTGGCTGTTCTTGCTAGCCTATTGGTACTGTTTCTTATTTTTCAGTACAAAAACCGCAAGCAGCAAATAAGTCTAAGCACAATAGCAATCGTGCTCTTAATGCTCGAATTAGTGGCTTGGGTAGGAATCACCATGAAAGGCCCTTTGCAAATTGGTAATGCCGTGGGCGAAAGTAGTCCTTGGATTGGCTTCGCCTTTCCTGTGGTGGCGCTTATCCTTGTTTGGGTGGGCCGCGGCTTTATCGTTAAGGACGATAAGCTGGTGAAAAGCTCAGAGCGTTTTCGCTAGCCTTGGCGAATAACTGATTTGATGATGGTCATTTGCAAACGTCTTTTCCGGTGGGTAGGGGAACTTAGCGGATCCGAAGCCACCAAGTGATAGCCTTCGGCTACTGTTCCCTTCGACTTCGCTCAGGGAACGATTTTGCTTGTTATTTGAATCGTGCTTCTTACTGACCTTACAATGATACAAGCCGAAGCCACAATGTGCATTTTTAACAAAAAAAATGAGCAATGAACAATTCCCAAGAACCGTTCATTGCCCATTATCAAATCAACTAATCATCACATTATCAAATCAGCTTGCAAAGTGCTGATAGAAACGTGGAATCGTTTCGATACCTTTTAGGTAATTGAAGATGCCAAAATGTTCGTTAGGGCTGTGGATGGCGTCAGAATTGAGACCAAAGCCGAAGAGGATTGTGTCGATGCCCAGCACTTCTTTGAAGAGCGCAATAATCGGAATAGAACCGCCTGCGCGATTTGGAATAGGCTTAATCCCAAAAGTCTCCGTCATCGCTTTCTCTGCCGAGCGATAGCCGTGTGAGTCTGTGCCGATCACTACACCTTGTCCTCCATGATGCGGTTCTACCACAACTTTTACTGACTCAGGAGCGATGCTTTCAAAATGCTTTTTGAAAAGCTCGGTGATGTTTTCCCAATCCTGATTTGGAACAAGACGCATGGAAATCTTAGCGTGAGCTTCAGACGGAAGCACCGTCTTGGCACCAGCGCCAGTGTAGCCACCCCAAATTCCGTTGACATCGAGTGTCGGGCGTATAGAGGAACGCTCGGTTGGGGTAAAGGCTTTTTCGCCTCCGCCTGTTGCGCCGATTTCAAGATCAGACTTGTACACTTCAACATCAAATGGCGCTTTCGCCAGTTCAGCGCGCTCTGCGTCGGAAAGATCTTCTACATTATCGTAAAAACCTGGAATCGTTACACGACCTTCTTCATCGCGAAGCGAGGCGATCATATCACAGAGGATATTGATAGGATTCGCTACAGCGCCGCCGTAGGTGCCAGAGTGCAGGTCACGATTTGGGCCTGTAACATGTACTTCCACATATGATAAGCCACGCAGGCCAGTAGTGATACTTGGCACATCGTTGGCGATCATCGAAGTATCAGAAACGAGAATAATATCGGCAGCGAGCATGTCTTTGTACTTGCGTACAAAAGGAGCAAGATTGGTTGAACCAACTTCTTCTTCACCTTCAATTACCAACTTCACATTACAAGGCAATTCTCCCATGCTGTTGAGCACTTCCAGTGCTTTGACATGCATATAGAGCTGCCCTTTATCATCACAGGCTCCACGCGCATAGATTTTGTCATCTTTGATCACAGGCTCAAAAGCAGGACTATCCCACAATTCTAATGGGTCTGGTGGCTGAACATCATAGTGACCATAGACAAGCACGGTAGGCAAGTCTGGGTTCACTATCTTTTCAGCATAGACAATCGCATGACCTTCAGTAGGATATTTCTCTATTTTATCCAGGTTCAATGCAGTGAGCTTTTCCATGACCCAATCAGCTGCACGATCGACATCGGCCTTGTAAGCTGGATCTGCGCTGATACTGGGGATACGCAGCCACTCCATGAGTTCCTCAAGGAAGCGCTGCTTGTTTTCTGAAACGTATGTATTAATGTTTTGCATGTACTAGTGATTGTTTGAAGATTAGTTCTCCTCAAAGATAGTGAGAATGGCTGGTCGTGCAACCTGTGAATAGTCAAGGTGTAAGCCCATCCTCATAATGAAAATGCCTTTGTCTTGCATCTGAGAATCTCTGGATGAATTGAGGACTTTTTTGATGCTTTTTTTGGGGCTTAAAATAGCCGTTTTGAATGGCCCAATCATATGCACTCAGGTCTATAGGGTACTCTGTGAGGACTCCTGAAAGATTGTTTGTTTTGATCCAACTTTCAGCTTTTTCTAAACTAGAAAAAACAGCACTTGGAAAAGCCCCTTTTTCGCCGCTAAAAACCCAGACGGATGCTTGTTTCATTTTTTTATCTCTTTTGCGAGGCCATAAATAGCCTCGCAATAATGGAAGATATTAGGCGCTAAAGCTTCATGAATGTTTCTTGTGGCTTTGTCATTTATTCATTTCACTTTGGCATGAGGAGAGCAACTCTTTTAAGACTATGCTAATTCAATGCCGCCTTTATCCCATCAAACTTAATCGAATGATGCGTCTTGCTATACACCACTTCGCCATTAACTAACAGAATCGCCTGCGGCGATTGATGAGGAACGCCAGTTTTTTCAGCAATGGCATTGGAGATAGGGCGGAGGTTGATAAGATCAAGCATCCAGGCATCTACTTTGTCTGCCGATAAGTCCCAATCGCCGAGAAGGCCATGCATGGCACCCACGCTGATTCCACATCGGATACTATGTTTGAAAAGAAGCTGAGGCTTCTCATGAGATGCTGCAATGATCTCATCGAGTTGGCTCATCTTTTCAAGGTTTTGCCAACCATCAGGGAGGCTATTTTTAGGTTTTGATGAAAAAGAAAAAAAGCTCATATGTGGTCTTAAACCTGATTTTTGTAAAAAATGTTATCTTCCAGTAGCATTTCGAAATACGAGAATTTACGAAAACGATTTAACTGGCCGCCATGCGAATTTCTACATTTTTTGTCATCCTATTCCTACCACTCCTGACATTTGCTCAATTTAATACTCCAAGCCTCGTCGATGCGGGAGTACAAGCTGCTGAATATGGTACACATTCCGAAGGTGTGAACCTTCAAAGTTCAGCAGGCCAGTCATGGCATGTAACCTGGAATAATGACAGCCTGTTTGTGGCGGTAACGGGAGGATTTAATCCCGGAAATGATGCCGTTAATTTTTACATCGACATCGATCCTCAAATTCCGGTAAATAGTAATCTTGATGCTGATGGATCGATTATCGGCCCCAACTTTGACCAAACAGATGCGCAGCTTCCTTTTAGGGCAGATGCCTTTATTTTTGTGAAGCAGGGTTATGACGATTACCGGCTCGATAATGGCCAGGGAGGATGGACAGGGAAGCTCGGCGATGTCACTAAGAATATAGGATTTGGTACTCCTAATTATGTCGAGTTTGGAATTGCCTGGGCGAAGCTTACAGGTGCTGGAAGGCCAGCAGCATTTAACTTTATGGGCTATATTTCATATGATAACGGAGGCTTTAACGGCACCTTTGCAGCTGTTCCTACGGGCAACCCAACGCATGCTAGTAATGGCCAAACCACGCAATATCTGACGCATTATTACTCCATCACCAACACCAATAATACGACCGCAACCGCGCCTTTTTCGCAAACCAGTTTTACTTATCGGGAATTTGGAACAGGAGGCTACTTTCTTCCAAAAGGTGAGTTTTATGATGTTACAGTTCATCAAAATGCGAATACGCTCGATACCGAAAACGAGAACTCGGTTGACCTATACAACAATACTGATACGGATAACCGAATCCTGATCGGAGGTGATGCGCTGGATACCTTGGCGATAGGTCGGCACTTATATATTGGTGTGAATAGCGCGGTCTTACCTGCTGATAATACTGGCGGAATTAATGATCCACGAGGCGGTATCCTTTACTTTGACGGGCCGGCTTGTCGGTTGTATAATTTCGGTAGAATAGACGCCAACCCAGAGGCTGGAAGCCTTATCGATATCGGAAACAGAGTGCTATATATCGAGGTGCGAGATACGCTTACGCTCATGCCTAATGCCAACATGGTTCCCTACCGTTATCGCCTGGGTAGCATCAAAATAGCTCCCGGCGCAGTCATGCGTGCTGATCCTGCTGCCCCGATTCCCGCGCCTATCACGTATGATGAATTTGAACTTCAATGGGGCACGCTCGATGTGCAAGGCACTCTTGATCTGGGTGACGGAACTGCTGGTTCGTTTAAAGCAGGTTTGCGCGGTTCCTGGAATTCCAGCCCTGACAATGACTATATCATCACAAGTGGAGGCGGAACGCCGAACATCAACTTTTATCACTTACAGATAGGGCGCTGGACCTCATTTTTGAGAGCTGATACTAGCGGCACTGGCCCCGCTTTGACCCTCAATATCAAAGGCGATTTCAGAAATTTTTCCAACTTCGTTCCAGTCGATGGAACTGCGGAACTGAACCTACGATTTTGCGGATTGGGTGCTCAGTTGATTGAAGGAACGATTGGTGAAACGGCCGAGCCGACCAAAGCTGTGGCTCCCGCTACAGGCGCCAGTCCTACCGTAGCCTTGCCCGTTCAGGTTCAGTTCAATGATATTGAGATCGATAACAACTCGGGGCTGGATGTTTCCTTTATTTCCTACGAACCCACTATCCCCACGAATACGAATATCAGCTATGAAATTTTGGGCGAACTCAAGCTTACAAATGGCGACCTCGTAACCCGTGACAGAGCGAACCCAACGGCTGCACGTGCTGTGCATGTTGTCAGGATTGATAATGCAGCTCCTGTGCCCGTCTTTACAGGTGCGCGAAGCGAAGTGGGGGCTGCAATATCCTGCTTTGTGGATGGGCCTTTGAGCTATGAGGTGAATGGAACCGGAACGATCGTGCGCGAGTTTCCGATTGGTAAAACTACAGGTGGAGTAGGGGACTATCGCCATGCCAGTGCGAGCTTGAATTATACCGGAACCGGAAATGCTGTGTATACTGCCGAGATGTTCATCACTGATTATTCGGCTGCCTACGGCTTCCCCGTCAATGCTTGTCCTGATGTGCTTGGTAGAATTTCTACTGTTCGTTATTGGGATATTACTTCTGATAATGCCACTGGTTTTACTACCGCAAATGTGACAGTTGCTTATGATGTGAATGAGGCTGACGATGGCGTTACAAATGCGACTGAAGTACGTTTGCTAAAAGATGCGGGCTCATTCTGGGCAAATGTTTCCTGTGGCCAAGGCGGTACCGCAAACGGCACTGGAACGATCACTTCGTTGCCGGTTACTTCTGTGGGCGAGTTTATATTGGCTTTTCCTCCCAATATCATTCTGGATGGAGAAGTGCTCGTGTTGAAAGGAGAGGTTGAGAACGGGCAACATCGGCTATCTTGGCAGGAGCCTGAAACACGTCAGGGCGTCTACATTTTGTATAAGGACGGCGAGGCTATTTTTCATACTAAAACAGGGGAGATTTCATACGAATGGTCCAGCGCTTTTCAACAAAATAAAAAGGCCAAATATCATCTCATGTGGATTGATCCTAATGGAGAGGCTTACGCCTCAAACTCGGTAGAATTGAACGCGATGGAAGAAGATAAGCTTTTGGTTTATGTGCATGATCAAAAGCTTTATGGTAAAGCTCCAGGTGCTGGTTCACTAACTATTTACACACTAGAGGGAAAGCAGGTTTTTGAAAATATGGTTGTAGAAAACGCTTTCGAAATATCGCTTTCAGGTATTTCAAAAGGGATGTATCAGGTAGTCTGGAATGGATCGGGAAGTCGTTTGGTAAAAAAGATCATGGTTCGATGATGTTGGTTTATTACCTTCGAAGTATGAAGTCCGCATACATGCCTGTTCTGTTGGCTATTTTGATACTCCTTTCTTCCTGCAAAACTCCCCAAAACAGGGCCTTGCAAGAAGAGGAGCAGACCTTTATGGAGGCACTTGCGCTAGAGGTAAAAGCTCCGGAAGCAAAGTATCACGAACTAGGGCGAGAAGTCGTAAAGCTGTTGGAAGATGCGCTCGGTAATCCTACTGACTCAGCGATGCTGGCCGATATGCGTGCCTTCTCTCAAAAACATCGCTATCCAATTCAGGAAATTCAGGACGAATTTGACCTTTGGTTTCAGCACATCACGCATGAGGAGCGTGTCGCTTTTTTGATCCGACTTGACCATCAAGACTACATTGTTGAGATGCGCAAACTGGAAGCCCGGTTTAAGAAAAGGGCTTCAGGAAAAAATGGCTATTGGTCAGTTTGGGAAGAGGTTATGGGCGCCGTTACGCTATGGCGGAAGTAGCGTGTTAGATGGATTTATAATTAGCGATTGACTATTGACGATTTCCTAAGTTTTTCATTCGGTGACGAACTTCCATAAGCGCGAAGCCTAGTAAATTCGGGCCTTTCCACCTTGCAGGATTCATGGCATCATTCGAATCTTCCGCAATGCCTATTCCCCAAATAACGTCAACCGGGCTTGCCTCCACGATGACCCTTTCGTTTGTTTGAATTAAGAAATTGCGGAGGTCATCATGCTGCTGGAACTTGTGGAAGTTTCCCTGCACGACGATGTCGAAGCGTTTTGCGTTCCAGGTTTCATTGTCAAAATCACGAACTCTGCGACCAAGGTCTTTCGCCTCTCCAGGTTTGGACGACTTGAGTATTTGTTCCAAAACCTCCTCATCACCAAACAGGCGCGCTTTCTCTGCCATCATCCAATGCTCAGCAGTAGGATAATTGATTCCATCTACGATAAAGTCGCGCTCAAACCACTGGCTAAAGCAATGCTTTGAAATTGCTTCGCGCGTAGCGGTATGGCCCCAAAAAAATATGTATTTGATTCGGGCGCCTGCTTCTAATTGAGCGATGAGTGATTGTTGGGTAAAAGGGCTTCCTTCGAGTTCAGAGTGCATAGTGAAAATTTCAAAGTAGAGAGGTCTTCAGATTTTAATTTTCAGCTTTCTATTACACTTTCAGCTTAAAATCAAGCTACAGGTTGCGTACATCGTAGCGAAAGACTTCATGCATGCGCCTTTCATGAGGTGTCTCTTCCTTCCAGTTTTTTCGAGGGTTTCCGCAACCATGGCAAGAACATACGCATGGAGTGTTCACAAGCATGCCCAACTTTCTGGGAGAATGAGTTACGTCATGCTCAGCACCCCAGTATTGCTTTCGCTTCGCCTTTAGACGTTTGCGGTGATGCCGACGGACGGCACGCTTTTGAAGTGGAAATATCATAGTTCAAAATTCAAAGTAGAAAACCTTTAAGCTTTTACCTTTCTATTATGCACTCTCTACTTCTGCTCTTAGTTCAACTTGATCTTATCCTTGATCACCCAGGCTGCGGGAAAGCTGGAGCGCACCATGTCGCAGATTCGCTGGGCTTCAGCGCGTGAGGTAAAGTTGCCCACGCGGACACGGTAGTTAGGCTCGATAGGAACCACATATGCTTCCAGCTCTGGATAGCGATTGAGAAGGCGCGCACGAGCGCTGTTAGCGCCATCACGTGATCCTGCAAAGATTTGGATGCGATATCCTTCTGTAGTCTGCACTTGCTGATTTACCTCAACGTGCGCCGCGACAAAAGCATCCAGATTTTGATCGGCATCGATGAATACCTTACGACCATCTGTAAAGTGCTTGTTCAGCACCGACTCACTCGGAGGAGTCGGGACAGGATCAGGTGTGACTGTAACCTGCGGCTCCTCAAAGACGACGACATCGCGATATTTGGCTACATCTTCTGTTTCGTAACTGGTTGCAGTTTGTGACAATGCAACCTGTGTACAAAGGCAGGCGAGTATGAATGTTAAATAGCGCATAGGGTTCATAATTGGATGAGGGGATAAATTTACAAAAAGGATTGGGAATCGTTTTTTTAGCATGTTTTGAGTTTGGGGTTAAGCGTTTTGAGTTGATTTTTTAATAGATCATACCACCCCAGAACTCAAAACCCACAACACAGAACTCACAACCCAAAATTTCTACAACGCTGTCGATGTTCCTATCCTGTCAACCCCAGCCTCAATAAAAGCGCTGGCTGTCTCTGCGTCGCGTATTCCACCGGAGGCCTTGATCTTGAATGAACCTGGCAATAGCGCGCGCATGCGCTTCACGATATCAAGCTGGGCTCCTGCTCCCACAAAACCTGTGGAGGTTTTGACATAATCGAGCTTCGTTTCCTGAACGAGCGCACAGATTTTCGCCAACTCATCCTCATCCAACATCGACGTTTCAATAATGAGTTTTGAAGTTACTCCATGTTGCGAGCATGCATCAGAAAAGCGCTTTACCTCATCAAGCCAGCTATCCCAATCCTGATTTTTTACAAAAGTAGAATTCGAAACCATATCGAGTTCCTGAGCGCCAAGTCTTGCGTAATCTTCCACCTCTGCAAGCTTGATAGTAGTTGTCTGCATACCATGCGGAAATCCTACGACCGTACATATGAGCGGTATATGCTCGGCAGTTTCGAAATACTCCTTGGCTGCTTTTATATAAGAAGGAGGAATACAAACAGCCTTATAGTGGTTTTGGATGGCGATATTACACAGCGCCTGGACCTGCAAAAGAGTAGTGCCAGGTTTTAGGACGGTATAGTCGATATGGAGAGCTAGGTTTTTATTCATGATCAATAGTCAAAACGGTGAAGGCAAAAGTGCAAAAATTGTAATTGTCGGAGCAGTTTAAAATGGAAAGCTTGGATTACACACATTTTAATCCTCGTTTTTTCTAACTGCAATGAATCATGCATAACAAGCTTATTTTAACAAATCAGACTGGATTCAAAATACTTAACCTTGAAGAAGTCATCAGTATTGAATCAAAGCCTGGGAATTATGCCCTATTCTATATCATCAATAATATTCAGGTTTTATGTACTAAGCCTCTCAAGTACTATGAGGTTTTATGCAATAAAGGGGCTTTTTATAGAGCTCATCGATCCTATATCATCAATATTCATCACGTGAAAGATTACGATAGCCTTTCAGGTAATATCAGTCTTAGCAATGGGAAATGTCTCAAAGTAGCTCATCGAAGAAGGGCGGGATTCCTGGCAAGTATTAGGCATCAATTCGAAGATCAAGACTTTATCTACGCTTAGCGAAAAACTCCTTACGCTCACATTCTAAGGCGGCCAATTCTTTTTTAAACAGCAGAATTTGAAACTTTTTGCTTCAAAGCGAAAGCCGAAAAGCTATAAGAGAGTAGGCAAAAGACTCAATTATGTAATGCAATGAAACAGTTAATAACACTATGTATCTCCATGGTAGTATGCCTTGCAATGAATGCTCAGGTTACCTGGACCAACTTAACGAAGATGTCGGTTAATACTTCCAATGTACTCACAAAGACTGCCCCGAATGGCTGGGACAATTGCGGGGCTTCTTCGGTAGAGGTTTTACCTTCTAGCGCGGAAGGATATATTGAATATGCATTGAACAGTAGCACAGAGGCGTATTTCCTTGGCGCAAACCATGAGGACAATGATAGTCTGTACACCTCCATGAACTATGCGATTTTTGCTTCCTCTCAGACTGTAGTTGTTTACAAAGAAGGCCAGATTATCTACACGCACCCAACGCCAATTATCGCTCCTAATCCTACCTTTGTAGTGCGTTATCGCATTGAAAAACGCAATGATAGCCTTGTGTTTTCATATGCGTATCCAGCAAGCCCTCCAACGGAGGTGTACAAGATTCACGAACCCAAAGTAGGAGACCTTGTTGCTGATGTGCAGTGCTTTGTAAATGGTGGCGCAATAATCGATTGTGATATCGAAATCCTCAGTTCACCTTCAACGCCTGACTTTGATACTGACCCTACTAATGAGATTCAGGACCTTGCGAGCGTACTCACAGAAGGGAACGATGCTAGCAATATTGCAATTACGAATCTCCCTAGCCCTGTCAATCCTGGTGACGCTGTTAATAAGCTTTATGTAGATGCTGCATTGGCAAATAATACTGATCAAGACTGGCTTACTGTTGGTGGCGCACCTGCGCTCAGCATTGGTGACGAAATATTTACTGATGGTAGAGTAGGGGTGAATACACAAAATATGGAAGGCATTTTACATGTTCGTTTCCCGTTTTCATGTGGCAATTTTCACCAAGGCAATTATAATGCAGTATTTGATGCACGAAATGGTGCTTATGATAATGTAGTAGCTATTTGTGGTTGGGATCAGTTTGGCAATGGTGGAAATGGATTCGGTTGTAGCAGCAGCGGATATACGGGAGCATTCATGGTCCACGCTTTTGATTATGCTACTGGAAACCGTTTCGAAACATCGCGCATCTGTGCGAATGGCATTTCATTGAATATTGGAAACTTCAACTGGTCTGATAGACGCTTTAAAAGTAACATACAGGCAATCAAAAAGCCTATTGATCTGATCATGGCATTAGAAGGAAAAACGTACGACTTTAGGTTCGTAAAAGGTGGCGAAAACTTCCAGATGTATGGTTTTATTGCTCAGGAAGTACAGGAGATCATTCCAGAGCTTGTAATCGAAGCGCCGAATGATCGCCTCGCGCTTAACTACCAAGGTGTGATCCCTATCCTTACCGAGGCTATGAAAGGTCAGCAAGCGCAAATCGAGGAGCTCACACACACAGTTGAAAAGCTAAGCGCCCTTATTGATAAAGCTGGTTTAGGAAATGCTGATTTGGGACAAAATAGCGGAAACATCGGAGCTATCCCTGCGCGTTTTGAAGATGCATGGATCGGACAAAATTTCCCTAATCCGCACACGGATATTACCTACATTCAATACTTCATTCCTACTGAAGCCAGCCAAGCTAAGCTTGTCGTTACTGACAATGTTGGTAAGACGATCAGGACGATTGAACTTGATGTGCAGCAAACGGCTATTGAGCTGAATAACAGCACGTTAGCAAATGGAGTCTACAGCTATAGCCTAGTCTTAGACGGGCATACTGTTGCTGCGAAGCGTATGATTGTAAAGCATTAAGTGGTGCGCCTTGCCTTGAATGAAATGTTCAAGGCAAGGCGTTTTATCTAGTATATTATTTTTCCTTTCAAATCCTTTTTCAAAACAATACGAAAGCGGGAATCCTCACTTTGCTGGCGGTTGTCACCAAGAATAAAAACTTCGTCATCTCTGACGGTGTAAGGGCCCCAGTCTAACACAGTCCAATCATTTGGAATAGTTGTCCGATACTCATCTAAAAGATCCGGATGGGATCTTTTAGCAATGGCCTTAATCTTATGCGCATTGTTTAGCGAAATGCTACTATCATTTAAGGCATCCACCGTAGTATTTAGGGCGGAAAACAGGGTTATATTTCGCTGACTAAGAAAAGGAGGCATCTCTGCACCTTTTAGCGCTTCAGGGATTAAAAGGTGCTGATTTTGGTTAAAATAGGGAGTGGGAGCATTGTACCAAAAACAAAGTGCTCTTTCTGCATCAACATCTTCTCCATTTACAAAAGCCCTGCCTTTCCTGAGTTCAATTTCATCTCCTGGAAGCCCAATGAGCCGGGATGCAATTGTAATATCTTCTACAGGAAAACCTGGCCTACCCCAAACTGATTTATAATAGGCTAGATCACCACGTTTTGGTTCGAGCAGGTTGGTCCCGACAATGAGTTCGCCAGGATTTAATTCCGGAAACATATTGGTCGATGTTGAATTAAATAATTCAATCGCTCCTGTCAATCTAAGCGTTCCGCCAATTACGACCAAGCCGATCCCAAGCCATAACAACCACTTTCCTTTTGTCTTCTTCATTATCAATTTTCAATTAAATAATCCACTCCCGTCGTCTCCGCCACCCATTTCAAATCGTCTTTCACGGCGTTTAATAATGGAATACCATGAAGGCTACGCTCTGCAAACGCGAAGCGCTCCGGATCACCAGGAATCAGCGGCCCATCTGTGCCTTCGGCGGGCTTGGTCTTGCGAAAGGTTTGGACCCAGTGATCGATGTTCTTTTTGAAATCATCTACATCCATAAAGCCGTCGATATCCATCGCGCCAAAGAAGTGGCCTATTCCTTTTCCTACTGATTGCTCTGGAATAAAAACACGCGAGGCAAAAGGAGGCGCAAACGGCCCCCAGTTAGCACCGCTCAGCACAGAAGTCAGAATATCGACCATCGAAGCGAGGCAATAGCCCTTGTGGCCTCCAGTGATACGATCCGAGCCCAACGGCATCAAGCTGCCACCCGTCACTAAGTCCTGTGGTTCCGTACTGGGATTACCGTCTTCATCCAATATCCAGCCTTCAGGCAAAAGCTTACCCTTGCGCATGTTGATCTGAACTTTCCCAAACGAAACTGCCGTCGTAGCCATGTCTATGACAACGGGAGGCTCCTCCTTACCTGGAAATGCAATGGCAATGGGATTCGTGCCGAGCATGCGCTCCGCTCCCCACACGGGTGCCATCCATTTGCCGGTATTGGTCATGGCCCAGCCGATGAGGTCGCGCTCCAGCGCCTGAAGCGGATAGAAGCCTGCAATCCCAAAGTGATTGGTGTTGTTGACCGATACCCAGCCTGAACCGACATTTGCGGCTTTTTCCATGGCGATGGCGTTGGCCTTTGGGCCTACGACGAGGCCAAGACCATTGTCGCCATCGACGGTGGCTGTGGAGGCGCGCTCGCGTTCGATACGCACGTTGGGGCGAGGATTGATATGGCCTTCCTTCAGCATGCCGACATAGGCGCGAAGGCGGGCGACGCCATGTGAGTCAATGCCGCGTAAGTCACTTGTAATCAGTACTTCGGATGCTTGAGCTGCATCTTCGGCAGGAACATCGCAGGCGACAAAGACATCGTGAATAAACTGCTTGAGGTCGGAGGCTGAAATCATACGTAACAGGTAATAGTTGCTTATGCCTGCAAGAACGCAAATATTTCTGGGTGTAGAGAACGCGTTTTAATACGTATTCCGATCTAGCTTAAGACGCGTTAAAACGCGTCTCTACAAAATCTGACGATTTTGCCCTACACCCAATTACAATCCACCTATCATATGTTGCATTTCTCGTTCTGTAGTTTCCGCAAATGAGACCTGGATTTCCTGATTTTGCGCCACCTTGAAATTTTTAGAAAAGGTGTAAGTCTTATTTTCGTTTACTGCGAAACCAACCAACTTCACCTTTTTGTTTATTGGAATATTCCGAAATGCTGGAGAATGGAATGGACGAAGAAGGCTACTTTCCATTACGCTGTTTATGTCGGAGAATACCAGATAAAACTTTGCATTGTCGATATCCCCATCTGTGATTGAAAGTGAGACATTGGCAAGGATTTCTCCAGATTTCAAGAACCGATCACAGTTTATATAGCCTAAAGCGGTAAGGTCGACCTCGGCGTAGTTCTTAAGTGCTTCTTCGTAGCGTTTATTTTGGGCGAGATAGCGTTTTAATTCTTTTTGGTATTCTTCAGAATTAGAAATGTTGCCAGTCGAATCGACATATGCCAGAATATTTTCAATATCCTCAAACTCCCAAGTTCCTTTGATTCTCAAAGATTGATTATTTGGCTCTTCAGGCTTGGTAGGCTTTTTAAGATTTTTTGTTTCAAAATCGGCTTCACTCTTTTCCCAGTTTACAGCTCCCAGACTATCCTTTTTCCCATAAAAAAGGCTCATATTTTCCTCTGCTATCTTGGGAAATTCGGCCTTCATGGTCTGACCTTCTTTAAGCTGGAGCGATTTATTATTGGATGAAAGCCCGATGTAATATGCTCCGCCAGAAACGAGTAGTTGGTCATTTGAAACAGTAGGAGCATTGTTGAGGGCCATGCTGGTAGCACTCGTCATTTCGCGCAGTTCTACCGTGATGTTTTCGCCAAGTGGGCTCTGGTCAGTTGCTTCTAATTTGGCGGGATCAATAAAAAGAATGGTGCCTTCTTTGCCTGTTACCGTCGATGGTTTTTGGGAAGAGACGGTGAAAATCTGGGGAGGCTTTTGGTAACTCGCTAGCAGACTGTCGATAAGAGCGATGCGCTCGGCAGTTGACTTGACGACTTGCGGCTTTTCTGAACATGCGAATGTGAGCGCCAGGCACAAGGCGAAGGCTGGGGTGAGTAGTTTCATGGTATAATGAGGTTGATGAAAACTTGTTCTTAATGAAAACAAGAGATTAATTTCGCTAATTTCCACAAAAAATGGACATCGCACAGGCCGTGCGAAGCGTAGAAGCTAAAGTGGCTTCGGCTCCGCTCAGCCACCGCAAAATTACGAATGAGTAAGTCTTCCTAAATAGTTACTAATATCTACGCTAACCCATCACCACATCCTGCATAACCAGCTTCGGCGTGCGATCTACATTGAAAAGGCCCCAGTGCTTTTCTGGTTCCATAGGATCGGGCGATCCTTTCCAAGGTTCATCGAATGCTTCAAATACGAAGGTGAGTATTTCTTCTTCATTGACCCAGTTCATCAGCGCTTGATAATAGACCTTCTGTTGGTCTTCGCCTACGTTGTCAGGGTTGATGCCTCGGCCATTAGAATTGGTGGCCCATCCAGCCTCTGTGATGACTACGGGCGTATCGGGATGCATCTGTGCGACTGCGTAATAATTGTCTTTGGTGAAGCCTAGCCCTTCATGGAGCTGTTTGTATTCCCAGACTGGATAGGTGTGGATGGATATGAAGTCGACAACCTCTGCAAGAGGCTTGAGATAGCCAAGCCAGGGAACATAATTTTCGCAAAAGGTAACCGGCTGCTTTGTCTTCTTTTGGATCATTTTGACATACTCCACTACGCGCTCAACGGGCACGAGGTGGTCGGTCCATTCGACGCAGGCTTCATTGCCTGCGGAAAGGGAAAAGATGATGTCCGGGTACTGATTGGCGAGGTCGATCAGCTTGTTGATTCTGGCGATATTCTTGGTTCGGTTTTCTTTCAAAACCTCCTCTGAATAGGTGCCGCCCCAAGGGCATTTATCATTACTTGCTTCGGCAACAATATAGGCACCTAGCATGATCTGAAAATCTAGGCCTTCCTGGCGAATGACCCTAAGGGTTGTTTCAGCATGCTCATCGCAATCGTACAAACGGAGGTATTTCCATCTGCCTTGCAAAATGAGCAGATCTTCTTTGATCTGCTCATAACTTGGGTGCGTTCCGCCAGGATGTTGACCTTCTCTGAATCCAGAGTAGCAAATAGCGCTGCCGTAATTCCAGGGAAGGTTTTTTACTAAACTCATTCGGATTTAGGTTTTGTGTTATGAGTTTGGTGTTTTGAGTTGTGCTTTTTGTTAAAAATAATGAACACAAAACACTGAACTCCAAACCCAAAACAATGAATAAATCTAGAATTTCAGTTTCCCATGTTTGTCCCAAATTCCCCAATAGGCGCCTACATCGCCTTCGTCACCGACCTTCCAGGACTCGTCAAATGAAGCGAAATAGAACATGTCTATATCTTCAGCAGCTGACCACTTTTGAGCATTGATAAAATACTTGATAAAGTTCTCAGCTGAGGAGTGAGCATCCTTGGTGCTTTTGCCTTGACTCGGCCAACCGGTTTCAGTGATGATGACGGGTTTGCCATTGGCGGCGTGCTTGGCCTGATTGTACATTTGCTGCATGTAGACTAATGAGTAGTCGATATGACAACCTTCCCAATAAGGATAACAATTCGCGAGGATAACATCGCAAGCTTCTGTAACATCAGGATGTACGCTGAATTCGTAATAGGCATCCACATAACCTACAGGCACGCCTGGAATAGCCTCTTTTACACGATTGATATAGCCCAGCAATTCTTCTTTGGGCAAATCGTTTCGGTAAAGTACTTCGTTTCCAACAGCAGCAATATCAACAAGGCCCTGCTTTGCTAGTGAAATAAGGCCTTCGATTTCCTTCTCATTAAGGTCTCTATCCGGACCCAGCCAGGCACCTACCAGGGTCTTCATGCCGAGGTCTTTTGCGACTTTTGGTACAAGCTCATTCCCTTCGATACAAGAAAATGATCGAACCCATTTTGTATAAGGTTTGATGATCTGCATACGACTCCTGATCTGATCTTCAGTAAGAATATCGCCGGGTTCCTGGCCTTCTTCATAGGCACTGTAGCACAATCCGTGCATGCCATTCTCAAGAACTGTCTTGAAGAGTTCCTTGATTTGTTCAGGAGATTTGTTGCTATAGTCTATACCCGCAAGGGCAAGTTTTCTATCTGGTCTAAATGACATAGTATGAGTCAGGTTTAGCTGTATTTAGGTTTTTCTTCTTTGTTCCAAAGTCCCCACTGGGTACCTACTTCACCTTCCTGGTGAATCTTCCATGATTCGTCGAATGATGAGAAGTAGAATAGGTCTACATTTTCTTTTTGCGTCCAGTACTGCGCATTGATGAAGTACTTCATGGCATTTTCTGCCGAAGGTTGAGCATTCATAATGCTTTGGCCTTTGCTAGGCCATCCCGTTTCTGTAATGACGATTTTCTTTCCTTTAGCAACCTTAGTAGTAAGTTCATACATGTGCTCCAGGTATGCTGTAGAATGGTCGATGTTCGATCCTTCCCAGAATGGGTAACAGTTGATCAGGATGATATCACAGGCATCGGCGATAGCAGGCTTTTCAACAAAGTGGTAGTATGAGTCTACATAGCCGACAGGAATGTGTGAAGGCAGCATTGCTTTGACACGTTGGATATATCCGATCAACTCCTGCTCCGTCAATTCATTTCGTAGCAACACCTCATTACCTACAGCCGCGATATCTACCATGCCTGCTTCTGCAAGTTTGGCTAGTGCTTTAATCTCTATTTCGTTACGCTCTTTATCGCTACTGAGCCAAGCGCCAACCATGGACTTCAAGCCTTTATCATGCGCAATTTTAGGAATCAGTTCGTTTCCTTCAGTACAGGAGAATGAGCGAATCCATTTTGTGTATGGTGTGATGATCTCCATCCTGCGTCGAATTTGCTCTTCGGATAGAATATCACCCGTTTCCTGCCCTTCTACATAAGGGCTGAAACACAATCCGTGTAAGCCGCTATTGAGCCTTTGGGCGAATTCTGTTTTAATTTCGCCTGTTGAGCTATTGCTAAGGTCCAGTCCAGCGATTGTACTAAGGTTAACTCCCTGACTAACAAGAGATTGTAGCTTGCCGGGAAGAGAGGCTGATGAGCCTTTTGCGGCTTCGTTTCTCCTGTCAATTTTTGCGCGAACTTCAAGTGCTTTTTCTTCAGTAAGGTCATAATTGCGCATCACCCAAAGTGCGATCAGTGTTCCAAAAATAGGAACAGCGGTGAAGAAGAACCTCATACCATCCACCGCGCCTTCAGGCTGAGTTGGAGCATCAGGTGTGAAGTCTACAAACGACATGATGAGACCACTCAATAAGCCTGCAATGGCAAAGCCAAACTTGACCATCCACCAATAGATCGCACCAAAAATACCTTCGCGTCTTTTGCCAGTATTTAATTCATCCAAATCACAGACATCAGCAGTCATAGACATCATCAGCAGGAATAAACTTCCAATACCAAAGGAGAAAAATGGTAGAGCAAACATGAACATATAAGGCTTTCCTGGCACCATTAGAAACCATAGCATGATATATCCAATGATAGAGATGCTCTGCGAAAGCATGAAGGCGTTCTTTTTGCCCATTCTCTTCGACAGCCAGGCTACAATAGGAATGACAGCAAAGGTGGTGATCAGCGCGCCCACACTACCAAAAATCGGAGGCCATATGCCAGCTTCTCCAGCATCTCCATCGAATAAGTGATAGACGATGATAAAGAATGAAAAAGCTGCTACGGTATTGAATGCGTTGAAAATGAAAAACGTAGAAATGCACAATTTTCTGAACGGGCGAATTTTAAAAGCTTCTTTGAAACCAATGATAATTTCCGTCAGGCTTCCTCCTATATTTCGCAGTTTAAGCGGAATAAGATGATCATCGTCTGCGGTCGACTTACTCTTGATGAAAAGCGCTGGGACCATCGCTAAAAACATGCACGGAATAGCGACCCATATAGATAATTCCCTCACTGCTGAGGCCGCTCCATCTGGGAACCATGCTGGATCATAAATGATGACCCAAAACCAAGGAACGATAACCCAAGCCCACTGACCTATCCATTGAGCGACGGCCATAATACTGGTGCGTTCATTAAAATCGTCACTCATCTCATAGCCCATCGCTACATAAGGCACACTGAAAATAGTAAGCCCAAGATAGAAGACGAATGACCAGATGAGGAAATAATAAAAGTTGAAGTTTAGAGAATTAGAATCATACAGCTGCCACATCATGATATAGCCAAATCCCATAAGCAATGCTCCGATAAATACATACTGTCTTCGGCGCCCCCATTTCGAACGTGTGTTATCTGAAATAAAACCCATGATAGGGTCCGTGATGGAATCGAAAATACGTGGAAAGAAAAATAGCACTCCCCACATCCAACCTGGAAATCCAAGACCTTTTACCAAAACCACCATAAATATTGCTAAGGCGGCCGGGAACATCTGATTGGCAAGCATCCCAAGTCCAAAGGCGACCTTTTGGCCCATTGGAACTTTGTTTACTGCAACTGTTTTTTCTGTTGACATCGCGTTGTCGTTTAAAAGATTGGTTGAGAGTTGTGGTGGAAAATCTATGGTGCTGGAATGATCACGGTCTGAATTGCTTGACCATCAATGGCGAAGCTTTTGTTTTGGTGATTATGAGTAAGGCTGATGTTTTGGACGACGGCTTCCTGATTAAATATGACTACAATAATGCTTCCATCAGGATTTTGGGCAGCAGTAGCTATCAGTCTATCATCAGAAAGGTCAAAGCCGATTCGCGTAGCGCCAGGACGAATATAGCGGCTGAAATGGGTCATTACATAATATAGCGGAGTGAAGTATACCTCATCGCTTTCTACATCGGCGATGACAGGAGCCACACACCAATTCTTGAACCAGTTAGGACCGCCTTGCTTATCGAGCACCATATTCCAGTCAATCCAGCCATCTACCCAGTTGTTGAGGCAACCGATGAGGTCGCGCGCATAGCGATTGACGGGCGCATATTTGGGGTGGAGGTGTTTGTCTTTTTCAGGTGCCCAGTCCCAGCCCCAGTCGGTGGATTCTTTGCTCCAGTACCAGGCATCGTCCTGCCATTTTGGTACTTCAGAATCGACACAGCCCTCAGACTGAATGAGATGTTTGTTTGGAGCGGCTTTGTGAGCAAATTGTAGTGATTCTGGGAAAACGTCATAGGTGCTTTCGTACCAATGGACTGCCGTGCCGTCGAAGTACTTTGAAGAAGCTTCATCCTTGTACATGGCTGATACCCAGTCTTTTAAGTGCTGGCCACGATTTTGATCATAGCCCAGAATCTTCACGTCATGTCCATCTGCTTCAAGCTTTGGGCCGAGATGCTCACGTACAAAATCTGTCATCTCCTCCGCTGTATAATGCATACTCTCCCAGTTACTGGCATTCCCCAAAGGCTCATTTTCCACCGTTACGCCCCAGATGTCGATACCTTCAGCTTTGTAAGCCTTAAGGTATTTTGAGAAAAACAATGCCCATGTATCGTAATACTCAGGCAATAGCTTTCCGCCCATCCAGTCATTATTATCTTTCATCCAGGGTGGGGCAGTCCAGGGTGAAGAAAGGATTTTGAAGCCATCTTTTGAAATGGCTTTCGCATCCTTGATCATGGGGATAATATCGTCCATGTCTTCTTTAATGGAAAAATCTGCTAAGGCCTTGTCTTTCTTCGGCGTATATGAATAATGCCCAAGCGAGAAATCGCAGGAATTCATATGCGTTCTCGTAAGCGAATAGCGCGCACCGCTTTCTCCAAAATAGGCTTCAATAACTTTAGCACGATTCTCTTTCCCTAAGCCATTCAGCAAGGAGGCCGAAGCTTCCGTGAAGGAGCCACCAAAACCCGTGATGGTCTGGAACTTTTCGGCAGGCTTCAAACTGATTGCTACAGCGCTGTCGCCTTTCACAAATTCAGTGAGCTTCTGGAGCTTATTGCCCTTGAGGGAAGTTTCATATACCTCGATATCGAGGTCTTGCTTCTGAGCAGTAGTTTCCTCTGCTGAATTGCAGGCACCTAGCATAGCGAGAATAGGAATGATGAGGATTGATAAGCGAATCATATACTTATTTCTTAGTTGGAGGAAGGTGTACATCTTTCATCATGGCGTCAAAGTTACCGTCATACGTCTTTACTATAGGATTGCCACCTCGGGTCAAGCCTTCGAATATACCTTGATCTACCAAGTCCCATATAGCATATTTTGCTTTTCCGTCGACATCAAAAATCCCAAAGTGCTTCTCAGAATCACCAAGGCTTTCGCCGCCTTTCCACGGCTCATCAAATGCTTCAAAATAGAAACAAGCGATTCCATTAGCGTCGGTCCACTCGCGGATCAAATGATAGTAAAGTGCTTCTTTATACTCGTCACAGGCCTTTGATCCTTCGGGGCTATAGAAAGCATCGGAGACACTCGCCCAGCCTGTTTCACCAATGTGGATAGGCTTATTAGGTGCAATTCCTTTGATATATGTAGCGGTATTGGTGTACTGCGAAATCGCGTAATCGCGGGCACGGATCATGGCAGCCTTGATTTGTGCCGTGTCTGAAAGGTCTTTTTCATTTTCCTCCACACCCCAAAAACCCGAGTTGTAGTGGGTGTCATGCATAGGGTAGGTGTGGAGTGAAACGTAATCTACTGCTTTGATAAGCTTGGCTAGATCTTCAGTGTGATATTCATCGCCACCGCCGCCCCATGAGGCGAAGTTATCAGAACAAGTAATCCATAAGTCGGCTGGTAACTTGCCTTCTTTTTTCAAGGCCTGCAGTTGATTCACATATTTCAAGATCACATTTGCTTGCACAAAGTAGGTATCTGCCCATTTGACCATCGCCTCATTTCCAACCGCAATAACCTTTACAATGTCCGGATATGTGGTTGCCAGATCAATAGCGCGCTGCACTTCGGCGGCGTTGGCTTCTGCTTCCTCATCGTCGTGATCGCGTGTGTCAGTCCAGGCTCCTTTGCAATCGATCCAGGCTCCCACCATGACATACATTTCGAAATCAGGATCGCCTTTTTTGATCTCGTGGATAGCCTTCACCACATTCGTTGCGTGTGGCATCTTGGTGTGATAAGTACGCAGCACTTTGATGTTCATCGCAGCAAGGATTTTCATATCCTCGATGAGTTCACCTACGGTAGGCTGGTTGTCGCGGGTGTCGGTTCGGTATCCACCAAATGAAATAGCCGGATAGGCCGGATTGCCTAAAATGTCTTTGGCAGTCATTGATTTTTTTGGTTGAGGAGGTTCTGCTTTGGTTTTGGGTTCCTCGGCATTGCAGCCCATACAAAGGGCGAGTGCCAGCAGTGTGAAGAGTGTGAGTATTCCTTTGTGCATAGTTCGCGAGACTTTTGATGGAGCTAGTCCTGAAGATTACTTCAAAGCAGCTTCCTGTACATGTACATTGATTTGGATGATATCACCGGTCCTTTCAAACACAAGTTTGCTGGTTTCCACGTCAAGGCTTAGTGCTGAAAATTCTTTGCTTGTGCCATCCTTGAGGACTACTGAAAGCGCATCCCGATCGGAGCGAGTATACACGATTGGCACCTGGCAATAGGTAAAGCAGAGTGATCCCTTTCCGAGTTCTAGCTCCTGTGCTTGTTCAGTAGCATCAATATATTCGAAACTCGTTTCTTCATTGAGGAATTCGATTTTACGAAGAATACCTGGTTGGAAATAGAGCTTTCCTGCTTCGACAAATACTCCCAGCTCGCCATAGCGCGAGATGATATCCTCTTTGACCTGTCCAGTCATGCCGGGCTGCTGAGCGCCTTTACCGCCTGGCGTATGTGAATAAGGATCAGTAGGAAATGCGCCATATACCGCAGGCGACTTATGGACGCCTATGCCCTCGTTGATCTCATAATAATGCTTAACCAAAGCGTCTATCGTAGCTTTGTCTGCGCCACTTTCAATCGCCTGGAAACAGCACTCCATAACAGCGAGCTGTAGTTTGGAAACCATGTGCCAATAGATGGAGCCAAGTCCTTCATATCCGAAGAAAGTGCCGGAGCGTCCTGTAAATGCTTTGTGATTAAAGATATCCTCAAAGGTTTGGAGAATCGCTTGCTCATCCTGCTGAACTAGTGAACCGTAGATTTTTTGGTCAAGCTCCCTTAGTCCTTCCTTTAGATCATTCGCATTTCTGAAATTGCCATTGAAGTGATGCTTGCCGTTGACATCCTTTTTGATGATCTGTTGATTCCCATCTTCCAGCAACTTGCTAAGCAGTTTTGAATCTAAAACAGCATCTAATGAGACAGTATTTTTTGCATTGAAACGAGGAAGGTCTTTATTCGGATAGAGCAAATAACTCTGCTGGTCTTCTCTGAAAAGCGCAGAATCTTTCAGCGAATTGAGGACCTCCACGACTTCTTGCGGCTGAAGGTATCCAGCACTCAGTACCGCGACTTGACCTTCCAGCATTTCACTTAAATATGAAATGGAAACCTCTTTGTCATTTTCAACCGTCATGATGTTGTAGGCATGATAGAGGTTGTCGGAGCGCTTATTTGCTTCAATGGTGTGCTCAAGATGTTTCAAGCTAGACTCCACAAACTGACGTATATCATCAAGTGAAATTCCTTCCTTTTTGCCCGAAAACGCTCCACCATAAATCTCCTCTCTATAATCACTTCCTGCCTGTCCCAGAAGATCCATGATACGCTTGCGTTCAGTATCGTTTATACTGCCCGATAACATCTGCTGATTTTGTGCAAAAGCTTTTGAAACGCGGCTGAAAAATACAGCGAGTTCGCTAGAGACAGCGACAGAATCGGTTTCTGAATTAGCGATAATTTTGTGGAAGAATGTAAGGAATCTACGGAGGTAATATAGCGTAACCATCGAGACGCCGTTTCCTACAAGGGCGTTATTGGCGTCATTCCATTCTGGTCGCTGAGTATTCATCCAGATGCCGCCCTCAGGAATGAAGTTTGAAAGTTTAGCGAGAAGTGTTGCCAGTATTTTTTCTACAAAATTAACCGTGTAGATATCGCCATGTTGGTTTTGGATCAAAGCTGCATCTGCACCCAGGGTTTCTCGCTCTTTGTGGATTCGATCATCAAGTTCTGCATCAAAATCGATCGTATCCTTTGGGTTTTTAAGAATGTCCGCGTACGGTTTGATTTTATATGGAACATTGGCGTAGACAAATATTGATTTGTCAAAATAGCTATTGAGGCTTCCTGGCTTGTATTTTTCAATAAATTCGAGGAACTTCAGCAAATAAATGATCTGGTGATCACCCCAATATCCGATGTATGACCAAGGGTCGTCTGGCTCGATAATCTCCCAGTCAAATCCATCCTTGGTTACGCGATATGGATTGTAACCATCGAAGGTCGTCGCATTCAGAAATTTGTGAATCATGCTTTCCATGTAGGATGGAAAGGAGTGGGCGAGGGCTTCCCAGTTTTGGAATATATCGCGCCAGTTTCCTTCATAATCCAGTATTTTAGAGCCATCCACTTCGCTGCGTGTATTGATGGAAAACTTGTTCCAGGGGCGGCTCGGGTCGCCGTGACGACGACTGAATGTAAGCGGAAGATACTCCAGGCAAAGTCGTTGAAATGCGGCATTTTCGCTCTTATGAGCAAGTACATGAAGCTGCGCCAGGGAAATAGTTTCCGGAAGCGTTTCAATAATAGGTTGCACTTCATTAAACACTGCCGCATTTGCCTTTTGCAGGTAATTCGCAATGTCCCTTCTTTCCAATTTGTACTGATCAGAAAAAATACCTCCTCGCATGATATTGAAGAGCGAATTGGCGAAGTGGCGGGTATCTCGAAGCTTGTCAGACGTTTGCTGGATTCCGTCAGAGGAAGCATTAAGCTTAATCAGGTTATAGGTACCCTTGGCAATATCTTCATGAATGGCCTTTTTGAGACCTTCGTTCTTATTGATCGCAAAGGCTGTAGCTGCAACTGCATTGTGGTCTTTATTGACATCGGCGAGGATCATCCAGTCCTTTTCCGCGCCAACTGCCAGACGTATATTTTTATGAATAAAATAGGCCCCTTTTTCAGCTTTAACATCTTCTTCACCTTCAAGTGACCCGCCTTTTCTGAAAGTATTTAATTGCAATGAAGACAGGAGATGCTTCGGATTGTCCAGTCCAATCGACCATGCAATATTTGCTTTAAGTGCTTCGCTGGGTTCAGCTTTGTCCACGATAATCGCACTCAGCGCAAATATGCCCAATCCAGATTCCTTGTCCAGTTCGCTACGCTTGTATGCATCGACGAGATTGCTTGCCCTGTTTTGAGTTTCGCTACCAACGCCGTAAGGCATGATGTTTTGAATACCATCCAATATTGCAATCTCAATATCTTCTGTGGAGGCGTTGACTAAAAAGGACTGCCTTACAAAGCCGAAAAGATTACTCGATTTCCAGGCATAACGGAATGTGAGACCGAGATCGTGATTCTCCTCTTCAAACAAGATCGCATTGCCATACTGATGCTTATAGAGATTGCGGGTGATTTTAAACCTGCCTGTAAATCGTTCAGAAAATGGTTCCCAGATGTGGGTTTGCCCATCTTTTTGAACCTGAAAAATAGACTTACTTCCCGTCAGGTCAGCAGACTCTGTAATTTTATCGTCTGTATAGTATGGGAAAAGCGCATTTTCGGAATCCTTACGTCCGGCACTTAAACCTCCATTACTCGAAATGAACATCCAGTGATTGTCATCACTGACGATACTCATAAAGAATGGGCGAAGGGCATCACTGTTGGCGATTTTGAAATATCCTTCACCGTTGATGAGAACAAAATCCAATTCGGTATTAGGTGTAGTATTAGTGCGTGGCATACGTGTGTTTCTAACTATTAGGATAAAGCTATTGGCTATTGGCTATTAGCTGTTGGCGATTGGCTATTTCATATTCGGAAGAACCGCCAATAACTAATTGCCAAACGCCAACAGCCAATTTTTTACTGAACCTCCTTGTAGACTTTTACATAGTCTACAAGCAGCGTTTGTGGAAAGGTGGTATTTGCTGATGGAGAACCTACATAGTTGCCACCCACAGCTGTATTGAGGATAAGAAAGAACGGGCTATCATTATATACCCATTCTCCGTTTGCATTTTCAGGGGTAATTTGTTGGTACAAATTACCATCCATAAAGAAGTCTATGTAATCCTCTCCCCACTCTACAGAAAAGATGTGAAACTCTGTGTCATATCGGCTGTTTGTCAAGGTATAGCTTCTCGTTACTGCGTTGCCTGCAGAATAGCCTGGGCCGTGGATAGATCCGTGTATAATCGTGGGTTCTTGACCGCGGTATTCCATAATGTCTATTTCTCCACACTGAGGCCAGCTTACGGTCGATATATTTGAGCCAAGCATCCAGAACGCCGGCCAAAGGCCCTGGCCAGATGGCATCTTTATACGCGCTTCAAAACGCCCATAACCCTGAGTGAATAACCCTTCTGTTTTTATCCTTCCAGAAGTATATGAAGCACCTCCAATACTTTCTTCCCTAGAAACAATAGCGAGGTTGCCTTCACCGTCCATCGATACATTTTCGGGGTTGTCGGTGTAATACTGTAACTCAGCATTTCCCCATCCATTTTGGCCGCGACCGATATCATAGGTCCACTTTGTAGCGTCTGGAGAGGTGCCTTCGGCTCCGTCAAAATTATCTTCCCAGACCAATTCGTAATTGCGCTCTGTCACGCCAGGGTCGTTATTGCAACTCCCCAAAACGAAGGATACTGTAAGGAGAAGAGCAACTTTTATAAACATTAATATATGCACGTTCATATTGATACACTATTTTTTGTTCTATGAAAAAAAGAAACCACTTCTTACTCTAGTGAATAAGAAGTGGTTTTGAGTTGATCTTCTATTTGTAGAAGTACACGTTGTCCATGAAGATATTCGGCAGGCTTCCCGAAAGTACCAACTGGGCCATGTGACCCTTGGTGGTTAAAGTCGTAAAGTCGGATAACGGAATGTCAAGACTAATCCAATTCTCAGTCGTAAGGGTTGGACTGGTAAAAGTAAGTTCATGACTTGTGTCATCACCTCCGTCGAATGTGCCATCAGGGCCAAAATCAACAAGTAATATCTTGAAGTTGGCTGGAGCAGAGGTTGGATCCGGCGTCCAGATATTCAAGTGGAAATGTGTCATTTCTGAAACATCAATAGTCTGGGAGACAAACTCGATACCTACGAAGTTTAGGTCGCGGTAACGTATTACGTCATCACCTTGCACCTGGGTGAAGTTTTCTTCGGCGGTAGAAAACTGCCAGCGCGTATTCCAGGTATCTACATTTACATTGGAGTATGCATTACTGTAGAGTGAGATTACATTTCTGCCATCACGAGTTGGGGTCGGTGCAGGTTGTTTTGGACCTACAGCTGCAGTAGATGTAATAGTCATAGAACCAGTAGCATCGAGATCTCCCATTTTTGCAGTAATAACTGCTGAGCCTTCTGTAAGGATACTCACTTCGCCCCTTTCATTCACAGTGGCTACTGATTGGTCAGAAGATGTGAATGTAAAGTAAGCTGGACCTGCATTAACAGGAACGTCAATACCATTTGGAAGATTAGCGCTTACTGTAAGGCCTCCAATATTCAGAACCTGACCTATTTCAGCTTCAATATTCTGATCCTGACCAGCCAAGATACTGGCCTTAGGATTCGCTACTGTACCAAGATTTTCAAATTTGACCTCGTCGATCCATAATGTATACCCTGAACCAAAGTCAGGAGCATCAGAATAGAGAAATAGACCTCTTTCACGAGTCAGTTTTGAAGCATCAGGAAGTGGGATGATGATTTTCTGCCAGTTGCTGGTTAGTTTGACATCCTTGATTGTTGCTACGTATAGATTTTCACCAAAATCATTTCCAAAACCTACTTCTTCAAGAACCGCAGCCTGCGAAGTTCTTGCCCAAAAAGTAAGTACATTGTATCCACTCAGGTCGCGTCCAGCAGCCGAACCAAAAATACCGCCAGCATAGCCGCCTGCCGGGTCGTCTGCATTTGGGATAGAGAATTTCATCGCAGCTCTTCCCTCGTACGTAACTTCTTCGTCTACATCAAAGGCAGTTACTTTAGAATTGCCAAAAGCAGCATAAAACAAGTCGCCAGGGAATCCATCAATAAATACATCAGGATTGACTGGGAAAGTTGCCTCTTCCAGGCCTTCAAGGTCTCTTATACATCCACTAAAAGTAGTCGCGAGAATGAGTGCCGCAAAAAGGGTATATATTAAATTTTTGTAGTTCATCGTGGTAATTATTTTCCAATGTTAAAGTGCAAGTAAGTGGCAATTTGCCATTCGGTGCCGTTACCAAAACCAGTTGCCGTAGGATCACATGTAAATGCGCCACTAGGTTCCAAAGCTTTTGTTGGACAGTAACGATTAGAGGATTGGTCGAGCGAACGCCAAATGTACTGGATTCCCAATTTTGTATTAGGAAGGTTGAACCATGACTGCTTCTCGGCAGAGATGGAAAGGTCGGCAGTAAGCTGGAGAGGGTAGGTGAGGTTGAAGTCACGGTGGTAATCAAATGGGCCCCAGTCGTTAACTTTAACCATAGACATGAGCTTAATGTTCTTGTAGATCAGGCGTACATCACCACCAAAGCGCTCAATGAAGTCTACTTGAGTACCATCAGGTCTTTTCATATCACCATTTCCCTGACCAATGCCGCCGTATAGATTCGCGATAACACCAAATTCCGGATTAACCTTCGAAACGATGCGGGTGTACACTTCCCAGAGGTCCTGAGCAGGAGCTGAGCCAGCAAATGCAAAGGTGGTACGACCGTTACCAAGAATACCTACAGCGGCATCCTGAATAGTCGGAAGATGGCGATATACAAAGCCAAGGCTGAATGCAAACTTGGCATCTTCAGCCATGTCATTGTCCCATTCATACATCCATGTAGCGGGAGTTGGGTCATAGGTAATCAGAAGTTCACCTCCCATTGTCTCGCGATTACCATCACGGACGATAAACGGATCATCCAAGATGTTACGAGGGCGACCTGGAGCAAGAGCACTTGCTGGAATAGGCCCAACAAGCGGCTTTTGCCATTGGAAGTTCGGTGCAATCTGGAACTTGCCTGCTGTATAGGTAAATCCACCAAAGGCATTCGTTACGTTGCCCATGCCAGCGTCCCTTAGTCGCCATCCTGTAAAGGTTTGGGTTTGGTCAGCGCCTCCAAATGCTACGAGGCCTCTTGCAGCACCTTGCAGGTATGCATTGATGCGTCCTGATGAGAATGTCATTTTTGCTTTACCACCCCAGGTATCACTGTTCTGGATATAGTCCTGGTAAATTGCAAGATTTCCAGTTTCAGTCTCATCAACACGCTGGAATCCGCGTCCTACAAGAGGACTACCGCCCCAAATGCCGCCTACCTCAATGCCGAGCTTGCCTATCTTCTTTTTGGCGTGGATAGTAGCTCGACGTGTAACAGGCTGTGGTACCGCAATCGAACTTACCGCAGCTCCACGGCTATCAATATCTTCGTGGAAAATACCTGTGAGGTCAATTCCGGCTACAGTGCGGCTATACTTTAGGAGAATAGCAGGGTTGGCTCCCCACCATAGCTCAGGACCGAATGCTACTTTCAAACCATTGAGTTCACGCTTTCCTGCAACCTCAAAACCAAATGGAGCTTCACCATTATAAAGGTCGATATTAGGACCATAGTTAGCCTCCGGGTAGAGACCAAAGAAGTCTCCTTCATAACCCCAGTGGTAGTGACCTGTACGATAAAATCCTTTCAGGTCGAACCATTTATCGTTCCATGAGAAGTCAGCTTGATACAACTGAATACGGTTGATAGAGCGAACAGGAACTTCTCCCTGGTCGGTATCTACATTTACGATTCTGCCTCTGTTTTCGTAGAAGATTTCATTAATGGGGTTCTGGGCAACATTTCCTAGAACACTAAACGAAACATTTGCTCGGATACCTGCAGTAGGCGCTGCCTCAACTCCCACAAAGAATGACTGCATGTGGTCAAAGCCTAGCTGATTTGGGTATTGAACTACATTTGGCTCCGGGTCTTCAGGAGTGGAGATTAAGCTTCCTCCTGTGCTGTAGGTAGAAATTTCTGACCTCAGGCTGCTAAGGCGCACCTTCTGGCTTTGTGATCCTGAAAGAATCGCCTTGTCGCCACGGGCTTTGAGAACCGCATCCATCAAAATGATATTGGAGAAGTGGTTTTCAAGGCTTTGCTGACTTACGCCTTCTGCGTAAGGATTCAGGCTGTGAGCGTCTTTGAGCGCATAATATGCAGCACGAGGATAGAGCGTGTAAAGGCCACGGCCATTGGTAGGCCCTTTGGCACAGATACCAAACCACTCTTCATTCATGTTATTCTCTTCTCCTACGAGGTCGCGTTTGTAGCCACCAGCGCTCCATGAAGCATTGTTGTCATGTACATCCAGGTTTTTAGTCTGGCCAAATTTCCACCAACCATCACTAAACTGGAATGTAAATCCACCAAGCGAGTTGTTCGCTTTGCCTAGGCCGGCAGCATTTGCATAGATCTCTTTCCAGTTATTCACCATATAGTATGCTTGAGACTGCTGGTCTTCCTGATTTTCAATCGCATTAAAAGCATCAGCACCAAACTCAGTGAACATAATAGGTTTGTTCAACAAATCTTTAACGCGCTGAAACGCATCACCAAAAGACTCTCCACGATACATATTCGTACCAAAGATGTCGACATCTTTACACTCCTCAGCTATAATCTCAATGAATAAAAGGTCTCCGTTGCACATCGCAACAGGGTGAGATTGGTCAATTCCTTGCATTGCTACGGTAGCTTCATTAAAAAGCTTGTACATAGCACGAGCACGCTTCGTTGAATTTCTGTCTTCTATAGGAATGTCTTCTGTTTCAGCTCCGCCCCAGAAGAGGCCGTAGTTGTTTTCGTTTCCAAGCAAATACATAAGCAAGCCAGGAGTATTCTTGTATCGCTCAGTCATTTCCTTAGCCTCTTTCATGAGCAAAGCCTTTGTGGCAGCATCAGAATACTCCGTGTTGGCTACCCAACTTCCATCAATCGTCAACCCGTAGCGGCCGAATGAATGATTAAGCATGGTGTAGATTCCATAATTCTCATAGATATACTGAATCCATTTTGGCTGGACCCCAGTATACTGGCGGATTGCATTGATTCCCATGTTTTGCAGAAGCTGCATTTCTGCATCAAGGGCAGCTTTGATCACATCATCTGATTGTTTCCATAAGCTGTAGGAATAATTGGTACCAATAGGGAAGTAATCCCAGTTCATACCATTGATCATTAAATCATTTCCGTTTACAGTCAGTTTCATTCCTTCCTGATTGGATACAACTTTGACCTTGTCTACTTGCGCAAACATGGAAGTTGAAAGGAAGAGAAAGACTGACCATAGTACAAAATTTCTCATTTGTAAATACTGTTAGTAGGTTGACGTAGTGCAGGGTGGCCCTGATAAGATTTTTCTTAATCAGCTGAATTGTAGTAGGCAGCGAAATCGATTAAGAGATATAGTTTGAAAGGTAATTATAATAAGCAACATATTCCAAAAATACTATATCAAAAAGAGGCGATGAAGTAGCAGTGATGTAGTTATTCTGCCCGAATAATTGATAATTATACACGTTTGATAAGTATATGATGTGTTATGTATAACTAGTTGTTGTAGTACTTTCTGCGCAGCGTGTACCTGTTTTAGGTCTTTTTGGGTGAAAATAATATGCAATTTTTTACCTATGTTTTTCTAATATCAAGCTGCTTTACGCCATCTCCAAACCTTCCTCAATAAGGGTGGAAAGACTCGAATTACGCTCCTTGAAGGCCTCTAGATAATGTTGGATTTCAACACCCAGTTTTTTGCCTTTTGTTAGCTCAAATATCTCAAGATGAAGCAGCCATTCATCCGCGTAATCTGCTTTGAGTTCATCATAAATATTTCGCAAACTTGCTTCATCAAAAGTTCCCGTCTCTCGCAAATTTCTCACAGTGGCATAGAGCTTTTCAAGTTTGATAGCCTTTGCGGATTTTTCTTGTTTGACAGTCAGCGTCTCCGACGCACCATAGAGATTCGGAAAGGAGTTGTAATCCGCTGCACCTGCATAGGCTGCTACGATCGCTTTGCCCACGACCATATTGAAGATTCCCCCATCAGGACTGAATAATACTTCCTCTTTAAAAGTGACGGTACAATCATTCAGCTGAATCAGCATAAGCTTGCCCTGGATATTACGAATTCCAGTGACGTTCATGCCCTCAACTTTTACACCGCTTTCAAATTCAAAGGACAGCCATTTTCCATCATAAAAATTATAGGCCTTCAAATCGACAGGCCCCATATCCTCAATTGCCAGACTTATATTTTTGAGTTTACCTAGAGGCGAGG
>JBGCFB010000076.1:0-6094 GCA_045106685.1 Bacteroidia bacterium
TACAATATGAGGGGTTGGAGTATAAGTAGGACGAGTTTCTTGTAGCTGAAATACCTTGCTGTATGCTTCACTGATCGCTTCCCAGGTATAGCGCTCCTGCGCGATTTTGCGCATGGTTTTACCCATCTTGTGGAGTCTCCGTGGAGGCCATTTTAGCAGGGCTTGCAGGCTTGTGACGTCAGTGAAATAGAGCGCTTCGTGCGCGGTCGTTTCCTGATTGAAAATCACATCGTAACTGATAATCGGAAGTCCCAGTGACATAGCCTCTACCAGCGATGGATTGGTGCCGCCAGCCTGATGTCCGTGTACATAGACATATGCATTGCTGCGCAACAGGTTGAGCGTGTGAGGCTCGTAAATCGGATCGAGTAAGATCAGGTTGGCCTGCTGAGCATATTGTGCATACATCGCACGCGACCATTCGCTATGCTGCCAGTTTCCCACCAACACCAATGGAAGTTCGTCCTGATTAGCAAAAGCTTTCAGAATGATTTCAATATTATTTTCAGGTTCAATGCGGCATACCTTAAATGCATATTGTTTACTCAAAAAAGGAAAGCGAGTAGCATCGGCCTGAGTAGCATGGACTCCAAACGCCTGATTGCCGCCATAAGCGATTGTTGTCGTGTCGCGTTTGTAGCGTTTTTGTATTTCTTGGCGAATACCTTCATTGTCTGCTATGAGCACATCTGCATAGCGAACCGCCATTTTTTCAGATACGCGCAGAAACCATTTTGCTGGTCCGGACCATTTTGCCCTTCTCCATTCTATCCCATCGAGATTAACGATTACTTGTTTAGCAGAAAGGAGTTTGATAATGGGCAAAAAGAGGCAACCCGAAACTCCCAGCACTAATAAGATATCGGCATAACGAAGCGCATGAAGCATACTCCAGATATCATAAAAAACACTCATAATACCGTTTGCAGAAAGCGGTATATACCTGAGTCTGGCTCCTTCCCATTCCGTTAACCTTTCTGCTTGGGGGTACTTTTTCCCAGAACAATAGATTGTGAAATTGAAGCTTTCTTTGAGTGAGCACACGAGCTCATGGGCTAGGGTCTCAAAGCCGCCATAACATGCGGGCACTCCTGCTGTACCGATAATGGCAATATGGTTTTTGTTACTCGTTGGCATGGTGTTTTTCGATTTGATTCGAAAGTAGCACCAGCCGGGGTGGTTGCGGCCTGATATTCGACGGATGGAAGTCAGGCTTCGGTGAATAGCCTGATGGAGCAATTTTCGCCTTCTTTAGCAATCATCAGGTTTCGTAAGGGAAAGGGGGGACGAGTGTTGCAGAGCGCCCTTGCTATAAGAAACGAAATATGGAAGTTGTCAAACGAAAACCTAAAAGCTTGTCATCTTAGGTGTTAATACAGGCTAACGCTTGCAATATGTATTCTGATGACAGCGACTCAATCAGCACATACAATGTGCGTCACCCCGGACGAAGAAAATTGTGGAGCAATTTTTTGAGAGCCGGGGCCTCCAGCTTATGGACCAAAGGCCCAAACTACGATGAAACGTCGTTTTATAAGCTGGAGGCCCCGGATATTTTTCTTCTCTTCGATCAGAAAAATTCCGGGGTGACACATAGCTTTTGTGTGTGTTTGGAGAATTGCATTAGCCAACTCCATGGAAATCTCTTTTATTCAAAGACAGTTCTAAGCTTTTTCCCAAAAGCCTCAATTCTAAAGTCCTCCACACGAGCCAGTGCATTCTCCGAAAGTGCATCAAACGCTTCCTTGTCCTGTGATAGCAGACGCAGCGTATCCGCAATTTCGTCTGTGTTTTGAGGATGTATAACAAAGCCTTCTATTCCTTCTCGTACCAATTCGGCGGGGCCTCCATCCGGCGGCACGATGGCCGGCATGCCAAAGGCAAAGCCTTCCAGAATCGTCATCCCGAATGTTTCAGGTAAGCGAACAGGATCACTCAGATTCAAGAGCACATCGTGGCGTGCGTAGAAGGCTGCGATATCTTTTTGAGCAGGAAAAATATCAAGATTTCCAGGAACACTTTCTGCTTCAAAGTATTCCGCAACGGCTTCTTCAGGCGCTCCGATTACCAGCGTAAAATGAACGGATGGCGTAGTGCGAGCCAGGTCCAGTATTTCAGGAAGGCCTTTTTCCTTTTTCAATGAAGCGACCATGAGCGCTTTAAGCGGCACTCCTTGCTTTTGGCTTTTTTGTGTTTGGGCTTGGGCAAAATCTCCTGGTAAAGGATTGTGGATGACCACATGTTTGATTCCTGCTACTCCGTGATTTTTTTCTAAAAAATGCGAAACACATATTCCAACACGAGCCGTCCTACGAACCCAGCTGCGCAGAAAACGATCAAGACGCGGCGGGTCGATATGGGTTTCATGGAGATAATAGACGACTGGTTTTCGCATCACCCAGGCCGCGGCTGCTGCTCCAAAAGGAAGCAGCGTATTAATAAAAATAGTAGCAGGTTTGTTCCAATACCGCAAAAGCTGAAAGAACAGGATCAGCTGACTCCAGATATACCAGGCCAACCGCCCCAAGCGATTATTGCTCCAGCGATAAAATAAGGTCCGCTTCTCAAATGGCAGGTTGGACAAAAAACCTTCGCCTTTACTGGTGTAGAGACTCACTTCGTTTCCGTCTTCATGCAGAACCTTCAAGGCATCAGCAAAGACACGAGGGCTGCCGCTCAGATTATTCAAAAGGTGAATGCCGATAATGTGCTTGGGCGTTTTCATGGAGAATTATTCGGCTAGGAGGTTTGCATATATAGACCGTAACTGAACACCTTTTGCTTTCCAGTCAAATGTGCTTTCAAAGCGAGCTCGTGCCGCCTTTGCCATTTGCTCGCGTTTCGCAGGTTCCTGGTGCAGCTTCAGCATGTGCTTCCCCAGCGTAACAGCTGCGCCTTCATACCCTTCTTTATAGGACGCTGTCATGCCACAATCCTGATCCACAAATGCGCCAGGACCGACATTGTCGAGGCATAATACCGGCAGCCCAAAAGAAAGCGCTTCTGCGACTACCATGCCTGCTCCTTCATGAGAAGGAAATACAAAAGCTTGCGCTTTTCGGTATTCTTCCAACAAATCCTGACGGTCCATCCACGGGATAAAGGACACCACATGTGCGACACCCAACTGCGCTGCAAGCGCCTCCAGCAAAGGCTGAGAAGGCCCTTTTCCTACCAGATCAAGTTTTACCTTCTGCTGGGAAGTGGCGTCAAGCGCATGATAAAAATGCGCAAACGCGCGAATCGTAATATCAAATCCTTTGAGCGGAACAAAGCGCCCAACCGAGATTAGGCTAAATGTATCCTGAGGAATCGTGGTCTGAGGTTCTACCCATTCTGTCCCAACCGAGGGCAGAAGCGTCCAACTTCCGTCAGGCAAACCGAGCTTGGGCGCCACTCCCGGATGCATCGCGACGATATGATCGGCTTCTTTAGCAGTACGCTTCAGGCCAGGAATAAGCTTGCGAAAGCTTTCTTTAATGCCTGTCTTCAGACGGTCACTCAACCAGGCCTTTGTTCCATAAAAAGGTTTGATAAATGCTTTTGGAATAGGCGGATGATGTCCGATCGGTCCCCACAGAAAAGGCTTATTCAGTTTCCATAAAAAGCTGGGAGTCCAGTCATTGTGAAAATTGAGGTTGTGCACCAGATCGAAATCGAAGTTGTTTTTTTTGATAAAAGCAGGCATAAATCGCTGCCAGAGGACATAATAAAAGAGGGCTAGCCATTCGCCTTTTTTCCACCATCGTGCCCAGGTTGGAAGATCATAACCTACCCACTGCACACGTTTATGCATATCTGAGCCTTGCTCTTCTATAAATCGATGTATCTCGGGCAGGTTGTTTTCGCGCGTTATCGCGATGACCTTGTATGCGCGTGAGGCTTCTTCCACAAAGCGCCAACCCATGCCATTTTCAGAACCCTTGAAAGGGTTGACTGCATATGCGGTTATGAGGATCGTTTTCATGCTTGTGTGGGAAGTTGTTTGATCAAACGGGCAGGCACACCACCTATAAGGCTGTTGGCCGGAAAGGACTTGGTCACGACGGCTCCAGCCGCCAGGATACAATTATCGCCTACTTCCACGCCATCGAGTACCGTTACTTTCGCGCCGACCCAGCAGTTTTTGCCTATGCGAATGCCTTTGCGATTCACGCCTTGCAGGCGATAGGGAACGCCCGGCTGGCTCGTCTCATGATTTTCAGGATGGCAGCTGAAGTAAGGACCGACGATGCAATCATCGCCTATCTCAAGTCCGCCCGCTCCACCCAGGTGAGTATATTCGCCAATGCCGACATTATTTCCAATGCGAATGCCTACGCCCGGCTGATGAAAGCCATACGTGATAGCGATGCGTGAGAAGGCGCCGATCGTGACCTGATTACCTATTTCCAGCGGCCCTTTTCCGATAGCACTGAGCCTGGTATACTCATGAATTTGCACCATCCGCCCAAAGCGGATATTCCGCAAATTGACCGTGGAGACTCCTCTTCCCAGAAAAAGCCCCTTGGGAATGCGACCTGTGCGTAGTAAGCGAAATCCACGCATAAAGGCCCATATCCGATTCCATGCATAACGTGCCAGCAAAGCTCCGCTTACCGAAGCGTCTAGCGTGAAGTCAGGGTTTTTCTTTTTTGCGAAAAAGAGGATAAGTGATCGGAGCATGACTAGAGGATGTTTTTAAACTGATCTTCAATCGTAGCCAATGTCTTGTCTAGCTCATGATTCTGAATACAAAGGTATTGCCAGGGGCGAGTCGGCTTGGCTAAAGAGCCAAATAGTTCCTTATACTGAGCCGTCATCGTTTCTATCGTTTCCGCAGGAAGTTCCTGCTTGCGTTTACGAATTACTTCGGTGTCGGCGTAGAGGAAAAGGTTGAGGTCAGGTGCCTGAACACCTGCGTATAATGTGCGTGGTAGGGCAGAGCCTATCTGAAGATTGCTTCTTTTTCCGTCTACGATAAAGTCAAAATAGTAGCGGTCATATAGGACCACTTTGCCTCTGCAACTATAGCGCAATTTTACCCAAAACTGCCCAAATAGATAATCCATGTAGTAATAGGCAAAACGGGCCAGTGAGCCTAGTTTGTTTGCATTATTGCCAGCATGTGGCAAGGTTTCCGTGGCACGCTTATGCGCTTTTTCCTTGCCATATTTCCACACACTCAAAATCGGTAATACGGATGGACGATGACGGATCACCACGACCTGCTTCCTGTACTTCGTTTCCAGTAAGGACTTGATCTTTTCAATAATCGTGGACTTGCCGGCTCCATCGACGCCACTGAAGGTGATGATCGGCTGTGGATTCAACAATTGGCTGATGGTTGATTTCCATGCACGTATCTTGGCTGCCATCATGGTCAAAGGTTTGCGACGTAATTGCTTCTTGATGCTTTGGGCGTGAAGTGGGGCGCTTTCGAGCGTTTCTTCAAGTGAAGACTGGTTTTCGTTAAGCTGAAATTGTGTATGTAAAAAGTCCATGACATGTTGCTGGGTTTGGGGCGAAAGCGCTTGCGCTTCCTGAATGTATTTTGGAGGGACGGGCGCTCCGTTCAGTCCGAAGAATCCGAGTAGATAGGCCATGCGCCACGCGGGGCTTGCGACTTTGACGCCATCATCTGTTGGGATTGCGTCGCCGATCATGGATGCTACCGAAAGGAACTGCCACTGCTTGCGGGCAATTTGGAACAATAAGTCGATCTCAAGGTAGTCGCCATCTTCAAAAAAAAGTGCGGTATGGACGACATGGCCTCGTGTATGAAAAAGTAGTTTCGATAAGCCGTTCGCTTGCTCCAAAACGGTACGCCATGCAGAAAGCTCACCTTGCATGACTACAAGGTCAAGGTCTGCCGTCTCAGGAGTGTCTGCGATCGTCGCTGCAGGCATTTTGATGAGCGCATATTGTAGTGACTCAGTCAAGGCTCCGAAGGAGGATAAAAATGTGCGGCGCAAACTCATGCTTGATGTTGGCTTAGGTCAGTCAAAAGTTGATCCCAGGTTTTGAGCATCCACGCCGACTGAGCGAGTAGACTCTTTTGACCAGCATATCGCTGTAAAGTCTCGGTTACCTGAAGGATAACATACAGGCGATG
>JBGCFB010000077.1:0-2653 GCA_045106685.1 Bacteroidia bacterium
TACAGGCCTGAGTTTGAGTAAGGAGTCTCTTTTTATTTTTTGAGATTCATTGACTTCCTCGCTTATGTAAAATGTTTCTCCATCACGCTTTAGCCAGTCCGCTTGTAAGTACCGTGAAGGCCTAAGGTCAGGCTCATCCCAAGAGACAGAGTCCGGCATATAGTTGTGGAATATTTTCCCAAGATTAACAGTGTGATAACCAAACCTGGAAAAGTACTGCGGCATCGTCACTGCATCAGGGTTGATCTTGCGGAACTTGTCTCCCAGGTGCCAAACTCGCGTCGAGTCTGGCCGAAGACCAGTCATCAGGCTCGCTCTGGAGGGGGCGCATACCGCAGCCTGGCAGAATGTCTGCCTAAAGGTCATTCCCTCGGATGCTAACTGATCAATATTGGGAGAGATGGCAATGCTATCGCCATACGCTCCCAGTGCTGGACGCAGATCGTCGATGGATACAAACAGAATATTCGGCTTAGCGACGGGAGACTCAGGCTTGCTACAACTCACCGTTAGGCTTGCTGCGATAAGGATTAACCAACTCCAAATTTGATGAGTGTGCATTGATATGTACTTGTTTATTGAAACAAAATCTTCTCCGTATAACTCCCCGCTTCCGTTGAAACTTGCACATAGTACACACCTGCTTTGAGCTTGCCAAGGTCCAGTGAAATCGTCTTAGAATCCTTTAGGGTATGGCTTTGCTTTTTGACAAGACGACCCATGATATCCCTAACCTCAATCTCAGCATAACCACCCGTCTTGCGTTCCAACGATATGTTGATAATGCCTGTACTTGGATTTGGAAAAATATGAACAAAGGCTGGGTCAAATTTAGGCAAACTCGTGCTCACACTATCATCACCTTTCAGTACCATGATATCAACATCATAGAGGCCACGCTCTGGATAATAGCTTGTATCTGTCAGGACCGAATTGAGCGCTACGTAATCCATCGAGGTGTCAGCAAAGGCCTGAGGCATTACAAAACCAAATAGTTTTACGATCTCAGTTGTACCATCATACGGCCTTATTCCCGTCTCAGGAGGATTACTATTGGGGATCGGATAGCGTGACATCGTCATATATGGATCGCTTGTAGCATGCCATACCTTGTCGACATTATTTCGGACCAAATACAGCGGTTTTGAGTTTTGTACTGGTTCAGCATAAACATAAAAAGCTGGTACATCTCCTGTAGTCGCGATGACGCGTTGTCCATCTTGTTCTTCTACATAAAGCGGGATTTTGGTAGCGTTCGACTGGGGGAATTCTAAAAAACTGGCAGTTACAAAAGGCTCCAACTGTGCGCATTTTGTAACCACATCTTCCAGCTCGCCCAGTACAAAATAAAGCCTGCAATGGAAGATATTCCCAGGCCTGAATGTCTGTCGATATGTAATTGCCTGAACGGTAAAACTACGCTGCGGTCCTGTCGTGCCATAGGAGTAGCTTTTAGAGCGCGCGCCTTGAGGCTTTTCCCTTCCAAATACATAACCCAATGAATAGCTGGTTGAGTCATTCGCATCTTGCGTATTGATTGCCCAGCCACCTGATTTTTTAGAGTTTTGATAATTGGGAAAATTACCATTATTGGCTAGTGACCAGGTGCTATCTTCGTTGCTCAGAATGTGGTCAGGAAGCAGGCTTTCCCTTACGCCTCCCCATGGACCAAAATCAGTGGTGTAGTTCTCCTGCGCCAGTGAATCAGGATAGGAGGTATTATAATTGTAGGCCATATATACCACTTCAAAAACGCCATCGCCCAAGTCGCGCGTCTTTTGGTACATCAACATATCGGCTCTATTGTAAGAAGGGCCACTGGAAATCATGCCGAGCGAAATGGTAGAGAATGCGTTTTCCTGTGCGTCCCATTCCTCCGCTACGACCGGCGCCCAGAATTGCGTTTTTTGCTGAAAATCAGCATCAATATGAGGATAAACGCCGCATTGGTGAATGAAAGGAGTAAACTCGTTTCCATTATTGCTTGAGCCAGGGACTGGTTTTATGTCGTATTGGTATGTAGTCAAAAGCCAGGTATCGTCTACCCAGGCATGCTCACGCCATTGCGGCGGGCAGATCTCTCCAATAGGCGTTTCGATAGAATACAGCTGTCCGCCTTTTCCGATTCGGAGCGCATAATCCTGATGCTTTAACTCCGCTTTAAAGACATTCGCTTCATCCCACTTCTGGTGCCATTTCGAATTGTCAAAGGTGTTGATGGCCGTATCCAGCGCCCAACCAACGATGCCGCTTGGAACGACAGTGTCGCGCGGAAAAGCCTTGTCGATAAGCTGGTTTGTACGTTGGCCCATTAATAAGCCATTTGAGAACACAAGTAGGCCTATCATCAAGGTGATTAGTAGTTTTCTCATGTTATGATTTTGATCAAGAACTGATAATACTACCTCAATTTTTTTGGGATAAAAAACCGCAAGGCATGCCTTTTTAATACAAGCGCTTTCAGCACCTAAATATCTAACAGCGAGAATCCTTTAGATTCATCAAAGACAAATCTAAAGGATTCTCGCTACTCACGCATGATTTTCAAAAATAGCCGATTAATAAGCATTATCACGCTTGGGTTGCTGCCACCTCTGTCAGCCTTTAAGCATTGTGGTAAAGCGCTGACAGAGGTTAGCAACCGATACAAAAC
>JBGCFB010000078.1:0-2822 GCA_045106685.1 Bacteroidia bacterium
ATTTGGTTTTATCTTTGTGAGCACCTGAAACCTCCCATGCCATTGAACCTTTTGCCGTATAGTTGCTTGCATCATCTGGGTCTATGGCTACGCGAACATGCCATCCGTGGCGATCAGAAACAGTACCACCCTGTTTTCTAAGTTTAGACGCGTAAGTTTGCGCAATCCAATCGCCTGCCAATTTGGCACGTCTTCGAACATCTGCTGAATCCTTGTTAACATCTGAACCCTCAACAAAAACGGATAAGTGTTGATGATAATGCCACCCATTTGTGATGCTGAATGTAACTTCTTGACCAACCACTACCCCTAGAATGCCATAGTCTTTTGATGCTTGCGTCCAAGCTCTTCCTTTTCTAGATTCACTGGAAGAACTTTGTACGATAGTCTTGATCTCTTTTAGTGATATGCCGGCTGAATGCGATGCCGTCAGAACTACAAGCGCCACAGCGCCACCCCGATCAAATGTTGCCGCCGCAGCTCTCTGAACCCGTTCAGCGCGTTCGTGAGCTTTGCCTACTGAGCAGACTGGACATAACCATGGTGACCTGCACCTATATACACCTGAAACACCGGCGCGTATTTCGCCAGTTCTTACTGACGTACGCAGATGAATATTTACATTTGTTGTTTCATAACCCGGCATGCCACATCCGACTACCGCAGGACCACGTTCCACGTCATCTGTTGGTTTGCATAGCTTTTGAACTCGAGAAAGCAGGCTCCATCGCTTAACAGTTGATGACCCTGTAGGAATTTTACGGTTGATATTCTGAGAGGGGAGTGTATGTGCATCGTTTCCACTTTGTGGAACCGTAGCTCCTCCACTCCCAAGAGGGGAACCTTTTTGTGTAGGTACTTTATCAAATAGTGTTTCGGTATAGCTAGTATTTTTTGTCATTTGTGCATTCCTAAGATACTCTATGGGATCGGACCCATAATCGAGTTACTTTAAAATGCTGAGGTGATATGATGCGAGTGTCAAACGCCGAAAATTAATTCCGCAAACGGAACAATTTCTGGACGTTGCTATTGATTTTCATTGAAGCTATCAAAGAATTCTTTGGAAACCTCTTTGCTTGGTGAATCTACTAGTAGCATTCTTATGATACTGTCAGACATTTGGAGTGCAAACGGCATTACACCTTTCATATTATATTCAAAGCGAGGTTTTAGGATCAGAATTGGTCCTATTGGACGACAATCAATACACTCGACGAGCGCCCGTAAAATAGATGAAAGTTTGATTCTAAGCTCTCGAATTGCGTTAGCATCCGCATTGTCTAATTGATCGGTAAGAGCACCGACCGATGAAATGTGTTCAATAATATTGGGGGCTACTTTTTTGAGCCTTAGTTCATGCTCTTTCTCATGCAGTTCTTTAGCAAAGAAGTGTACCTCCTTCGAAACATTACTGAAGCGTTCAGCAGCCTCTTCATCACCAGTTTCTACAAGTTTGATTAGGTGGGTGCGACGAAATTTTGCGTCTGTAAGCTTTGCTCTTAGAGCTTCTATCTCTTTAACTTCACTTGATTGTATTCCTTCTAAGGAATCAAGCGCACTCGCGTTAACATGAAGCAATGCCTTGAGCAGTTTTTTTTCAAGGGAGTCTACGCGGATGCGTTGGTTATTGCTGCACCCAGCTTTACGAAGATTACTGGAACATGCGAGATAGATATTACCTTTAGGCGGTTTTCCTTTATTCACGATATGCATTGATCCTGAGCACGATCCACATTTACCAAGGCCTTGTAGTATGTGAGCTCCATCTCGTCCTTTACGTCCAGATGCAGATTGCCTGCGGCTAGCAACAGCAGATTGCGCTCTCCAGTAAGTTTCGTCGTCAATAATACGTGGAAAATAATTCTGAATGGGTTCGCCAACAGGCTTTCGGTTGTGATTTCTGTGGCTACCACTATGGGGTTGATATTCGCCCAGCACAGCTTTGTTTTGGATAATTCTTGCTATACTGGATGTCTGCCATCCGTTACCCCTGCGAGAAGTAGGCACTCCTTCCTCGTTCAAGCGACGAACGATTTCACGTCTACCAAACCCTTTAATTGTGTCCTGAAATATGCGATGAACTATCGCCGCCCTTTCCTTACGTATGATAAAAGAATTATTTTTAATTTCAAGCCATTCGGGGCAAATAGACGTCATAGGGGTATTATAGTTGCGTGCCGCTTCCCGTTTATGCTGCCAAGCTTTGCCAATTCGCATAGATTTGATGCGGGATTCTTCGTGAGCCCGCGCCATAACCACCAGCGAAACTACCAATGGAGTCCAGTCTGCGCTCAAACGTTCTTCGGAGTACTCTTGACCATCGCTTAACGTCACAACAATAATTCCTGCTCGTATAAGATCGAAAAGTCTAGCGGAAGCCTCCATGACAGTTTCACGCGAAATCCTATCTAGGCTTTCGACAATTAAGTATGATCCGCGATCAACTTTACCTTCTTCCACCATTTTAAGAAAGGAGCGAAGAGCGCCAGTAGTACGGTTCGCCCCACGATATGCGCTAACGCCAAGGTCTTTGAGAGAGTTGTCTAAGACGATGTTGCGCTTTTTTGCCCATACTTCCGCCTCAGCAGTTTGTCGCCGTAGTGAATCTCCCTGAGCTTGTTCAGGTGTGGAAAACCGAATGTATGAGTATGCTTTTATTGCCATCAGTTTAATATAAATAATAATTTAATGTATCACAATACTAGTAAATTATGTCCGCCGGCTGCTGCGACTTCTAAGGCGCGTTTGGCTGTTTCCTGCCCTTTTATGTCTGCAAGATCCGGTAGGTTCTTAACACCTTCGTAACGTGTTGGCTTGGG
>JBGCFB010000079.1:0-8869 GCA_045106685.1 Bacteroidia bacterium
CCTTGGGAGGGCGCACATTTACCATATGTTGATCTCACTGATCAACTATGGGACAAACTTTATGCTTTTAAGTAACAATACCATTGACAATTTCTGCTTCAAATACGGGAAAAAGAAAGGACTATATGCTCTCAAGAAAAGTATCAAGACTACTTAAAGCACTGGATAACAAGCAGTTAAAGCGTTTAAAAACTTTCCTTGAATCCCCCTACTTTAACACAAAACCAGAATTAACAGACCTCTCCGATGCCCTTATTGGTATCGTAAAACGTGGAAAAGACTGCACAGAGGAGGAAGCTTTTGCAGTATGGAAAGGTAAAACAATGTACAATCAGACATTATTCAGACGAAGCTGTTCGGACCTTGTAAGCCTTATCTACACTTTTCTCACGCACGAAAACCTTCATAAAGAACCTAGAATTCAGTATCTCTGTTTACTTGACGAACTTATGTCACTGGAAGGCTCTCCAGAATGGCATAATGTATATCAAAAGGCGCTGAAGTATTATCAGGATGAAGGAAAATTCCGCAAGTATTCTCATGCTTATCTACTTCCAATTGAATACCTATTCTGGCGATACTCTTTTTTTGAAAGGAAGAACCCTGATGCCATTCACATTTTGAAGAACATTGAGCGGATGGTGAAAGAGTTGAGCTATGAATACTTTGTAGATGTAGCGACGATGGGTGTATCCGCTCGAAAAGTATTTCCAAAACTAGAGGGGATCGCATTATCAGAATCCATCAGCAAGGAACTTGAGAAGGATTGGCCATCGCTTCCAGTCTTTCTTCAGTTATCCTATTTCGCGTATAAGTTGGTCAATTTTCAGAAAGAGGAAGACTATGATCGACTGAGTAATATTTTGCAAAAAACCTGGATAGCACACATTTTGAGCAAGCTCAAATGGTTATCCATATTTGCCTAAACCATAATGTGGCCATGATGAAAGGGAGGCTGAACACATACACCAGTCGCTATTATGAATTAACGCAGTACGGTAAAAAGCATGGTCTTCTATTTAGTAAAAACAACTGCCGACCTTCCCTTTTTATCAATAATGTCACCATCGCATCGAGAAGCAGTAATATGGGATGGTTTCAGGAACTGCATGATGACTGGTTGCCACATGTCGTCAAGGCACATCGCCCGAAGTGCAAATTGTACTGGAAGGCTATGAAAGCATTTATCGAAAAAGACTTTGCCTCGTCTTACACCTATTTTTCTTCCTTTCAGCAAGAAAACCATGACGATCTACTTGAAATAAAAGTCCGCATACGCATGCTGGCTTGCTCATATGAACTCGACAAAGACGGGATAGACAGTCGCATCGAGGCCGATGAGCGCTATTTATATCGAAAAGATTCTGTGGGAGAGCGCTATCGCCAAAATGGAAAACGGTTTATCAGTAAGCTCAAACAAATACGCAAACTCATGCCTGGGAATGAGGCCAAGTTAGCACAGTTGCAAAAGGCAATTTTGGAAGAGCCGGGTGCCCTTGCATCATGGTTGTTGCAAAAAAGTGATGAAGCCTTCGAAAATAAAACAGGCCCCATCTACGAGTACGAAAAACGACTCAGCAAATGGGGCGATGGTAATCCTGATGATGCTAACCTCAGTCAGTAATATCGTCGATGACAATAGTAGGACCGGTGTCAACAAAAACCATAGCAAAGATGGCTCTGGGTGTAATGCAGAACATGGGTTGAGGTGTTAAATGTGGTGCTCTTTGGGAAAGAGCTTATGGTGAGTACAGTTCTGTGTGGGTGAGACACATCTGTATGAAAGAACTACACGATTATACGAAATACGGTAGTTTTGGTTGGGTGAAATGTTCTATATTGAAAAGTATTTTATCGTGCATATCCATTTCAAAACTTCCCACACATGAAATCACTATTTGTATTCACACTTCTCATTTCAGGGTTTCTTTTTGCTCAGGAAAAAACTACCCAACGTATCTCCACAGATGTAAATGAAGCTGTCGTATTCCGCCAGCGTGCTATGCTAAGCCATAAGAAAGTAGTCACGCTTCGGCCCGGCACACAGCAATTATTATTTACGGGACTCAGCCCTTCGCTGATTGCAAGTAGTGTACAGGTAAAAGGCGAAGGCCCGGGGACCATTCTTGCAGTAACAACCCGAAAATCATTTTTACAAAACACGCCCAAAACTAGCCGGATGATTGAGCTAGAGGATTCTTTGCAAACAATTGCTGACACCTTAGCCTGGTGGGAAGATGAACTTGCTGTTCTCGCAGAAGAGGAAGGCATGATTTTGAAAAATGGCGTAATAAAAGGCGAGGAAACAGGCCTAGAGCCTATGAAGGTCGACCAGCTTGCTGAAATCTACAGACGCCGCCTTCGCGGCATTCGCCGCGCCAGGACAGGCATTCGTCAAAAAAAGCGCACCGTAAACCGGGTCCAATTCAGGCTCGCTTATGAATACGAAAATCAAAAGGCGGAGCGCAACAAGCAAACCCATGAAGTAGTCGTAAATGTCAAAGCAGAAAAAACAGGCTCATTCGAATTTGAAGTAAAATACCTAACAGCAAATGCCAGTTGGGGACCAGCATACGATATGCGTGTGGAAGGTCAGGACAAGCCCATTTCAGGAGCGCTTATCGCGGTAGTAACCAACAATACAGGACTCGACTGGAATCAAACGAAACTAACGCTCTCCACCGCCGCCAATGCAGGCAGCAATGTCGTTCCCGAGCTCAATCCTCAATACGTGCGCATAAATCCCGCTGTAACGTACAAACGCTATAAGGGCTCACCATCTGGCGACATCATCAAATCTGCCCCAAAGCCAGCACCTTCGATGTCAAACAGACGTGATGTAAGAGAAAAATATGACAAGGATGGAAGAGCCCTTCAGACACCGACTGTTGAAGTCTCCGAAAATGAGCTTGCAATGGAATTTGCGATTGAGCTTCCCTATGATATTCCGGCGGATGCTGAGGAGCATCGGGTTCCTGTTCAGCAATTTGAGCTGAAAGCATCCTTTCACCATATGGCCGTCCCCAAAAAAGATAAGGATGTTTTCCTGGTAGCGATGATTCAAGAAGACCTCTTACGCGGACCTGCCAATATCTATTATCAAGGGAGCTTTGTAGGCACGACTTACATCGACACAGACGATCCTACCGACACGATGAAACTTACCCTTGGCCGTGACCCTGGCATTCAGGTGGAGCGTGAGGCCGTCACAAAGTTCACTTCCAGGCAGTCTTTGGGCTCGCAGGTAAAAGTGAGCCGCGGCTTCGAGCTGACCATTCGCAACGTGCGCAAAACATCTGCGACTCTGCGTCTGCTCGATCAGGTTCCTGTCTCGACTGACAAAGCGGTTGAGATTAAGGTCACTGAGATTTCTGGTGCAAACCACAATCTCCAAACTGGCACCTTGCAATGGAATATCACACTGGCTCCAGGCGAGACTAAGAAATTACTGATCCGCTATGAAGCAAAGTTCCCTAAAAATCGCGCTGTTTCTGGGCTTTGAGATAATCGCTGAAAGGGCTTGTCTGGATGTAAGGTCACAATGTGTAGAGACGCGTTTTAACGCGTCTTCTGACGAAACATGAGACGCGTTAAAAGGCGTCTTCTGACGGAACATGAGACGCGTTAAAACGCGTCTCTACTTCATAACACATCCTTAACATTAAGATAACAACCACTCAACGGCTGCATGCTTATTTTGTCGCCACATGATTAACGCCAGTCATGGAAACGATATTCAGGATCATTATGTAAAGCGATTTGTCCGACATGGACTTCCGCTGGTGTGTGCTCTATTGCTATTTTTTCTGGCGATTAAGCTTCTTACAGAGAGCTTTGCGCTCATGGGAGAGGCTCGTGCGGAGGCGCTTATTCAAGTAGGCGAAAATCCTTTTACGGCTCTATTTCTAGGCATTCTTGCCACGGCGATCGTGCAAAGCTCTTCGGTTACGACGACGCTAATCGTCTCGATTGTAGCCGCAGGCAGGCTTGAACTGAGCGATGCAGTCCCCATGATTATGGGCGCCAATATTGGCACTTCAGTCACCTCGACGATTATCGCGCTTGGCTTCATTGGCAACCGGACGGAGTACCAAAAAGCGATCTCAGGAGCGACCTTGCATGATCTATTCAATATCATCACGGCTATCATGCTGATGGCCATTGAGCTAAGTTTTGGCCTGCTTACGAAAGCCTCCGAAACCATGGCGGGCTTTATCACGCCACGCATTGGAGAGGAAGTCGATAGCATGTTTTTCTTTGTGGGTGATGCCGCAAGGTGGATTATTCATAGCGTTAACGGCATTCCTAAAATCCCTTTCTTCATTTTGTTTTTGGGGATCGTCGGCGTATTTGGTTCGCTACACCTGCTTTCGTATTTATTAAAACGCGTGGTCATCGGGCGGATTCAGGAAAACCTTGATCGCTTTATTTTCGGTTCCTCTTTCAGATCATTATTTGCCGGCTTTATAAGTACTGCAGCAGTCCAATCGAGTTCTGTGACGACATCCTTAATCGTCCCTTTGGTAGCGACGAGTAAAGTATCGCTTCCGAGAGCATTTCCATTTTTGATGGGTGCCAATATAGGGACAACGACGACGACGCTGCTTGCAGCAATTTTCGTGGGAGCCAGTAGCCCGGCGCTTGCGAGCGCAGGGCTTGCTATCGCCTTTGCACACGTATTTTTCAACCTCTTCGGCGTGTTCGTTTTATTCCCTTTTGAGCGCATCCGCCTGATCCCTATTTACATGGCCCGCCAACTCGGCATGCTCACGCGCTATGGGCGCATCTACGGCGTGCTTTACGTCATGACGCTTTTCTTCCTGATACCGATGCTTCTAATCTGGATTTTTCGGTAATTTTAATAGCGAGTTGTGTGTTTGGGGTTGAGGGTTTTGAGTTATCTTGTATCAGTCTGATTATAAAAAACATGAAAGAGTATATAGGACAACAATTTCTTGGGTTTGCCCTTTGGTTAAACTCAAAACACCAAACTCAAAACCCAAAACAATTACTACTTCCACTTTTCTTTTTGTTGGCAAATGTCGCGTTCGCCAACGGCGGCCCTATCGACGGCTCAGGCGTCTATCAAACCGGCGATCTTCGCTTTTTGCACAAAACCGATATCCAATGCCAGGCTGAAGTTCTGGAGATGAAGCTCCATAATAACTACACCGATATCCGTGTAGTGTACACCCTTCACAATCGTTCGGATAAAGCTGAGAATATTGACTATGGTTTTCCAGTAGATGTGACAGATTATGAGCACTCAGTTTCAAAGGGGCTTTGGGAAAAAGATTATGTACAAAATTTATCATTCTGGTTAGGAAAACAATCATTGCCCATTCTTACGGAAAAAGCAGATACGACCTTCACTTCAATAAGCTCTCGGAAAGGCATTTTTCAGCAACCAAATGGCGAAATGACAATTTTCCGCAAGTGGTTTTGCACCAAATTCACCATCCAATCAAATGAAACTATTAACCTGGAAGTGAGCTATCGCCTAAAAAGTGAATACCTCGACTGGGCCACCTCCAAAAGCTTCTTTCCCGATTTTAACATACGCACTCTGGCCTGGGATTTTTCTCCCGCCCAATACTGGGGTGATGGCTCCACGCATACGCTTCAGGTTTCGATTGATGCAGCGGAGGTATATACTGAAGATTTGAAAATCGCGGGTCTTTCTTTGGCACAAAACGGAAAGATGTACACAGGTAATTTTAATGCATTTGACTTTCAAAAAGCCAAGTCGCTTGTTGTGCAATATTCACCTGATGAAGTGCAGCTTCTTTCGGATTATATTAAAAAAGATCAGGTGCCAAAAGCCGCTATTAAAGCAGCACGTGCATCGTCATCACTCAAAGGGGATTATGGCCCCAGTAACGCCATTGATGGCGATCTGAGTACTGCGTGGGTAGAAGGGAAAGATGGAAACGGCGTAGGCGAATGGATCGAATTTGACGTAGATAAAGAGGGTTATAATTATCACTCAGCTGTAATAATCGGTGGATACGCAAAATCGACATCAAGCTATTCCAAAAACAATCGGGTACGCAAAATCCAGGTTGAGCGAACGATCACATATGACAATGGCAAAACAGAAGTGATGAAAACCGTTGTGGAACTAAAAGATCACCTGTACATTCCGATATCCGACGAGCGGTTTTATGCTATTGCGGACCTTGATGATGTGGGTGATATGGCCTGGAAGGTCAGTAAAATTCGATTCACGATTCTGGAGGTGTATCCGGGATCGCATTTCGATGATACTTGCATTAGTGAGATCATGATTTTGGGCTGGAAAACAGATTATTAAACGATATTACGATTGGTTGCACTACCTCTGTCAGCGCTTCACCACTATGCTTAAAGCGCTGACAGAGGTAAGCAACCCCCTTAAAAAGATCATTCGTGATATTCATTCCTAACCCCGCTACAATTATCGAAAACCTGATAAAAACGAGCATTGTACTGGGTATTTTCAACCTTATACTTTCGCCTTTACTCGCTCAATCAGCTCCTCCGAGCGGATCGGTATTTTTCATCGATAATCTTCAAACCACTCCTCCCCTACCTTCCCTTCCTGACACCGTTTTTATCCTAAAACCGCGATACGATAATCCTGTCCAAACCCGCAATCTCGTTCCCCTGGTTTATGATGTGGAGAAAATCGCTTCTCAACAATGGCTAGATAGCCTTACTCTTGGTACCCATCTGATCAGTATTTCCGCTCCTTTGTGTGATAGTATCATCACCTTGAATCCATTTGGTATGGATAGTTTGATCGTGTACCAAATCGTCAAAAAAAGCCAGAAAGGCTATCTCGGTTTTTTGGAAGAAATGCTGGGCGTTCCGTTTGTCTTGCCGCCACGTTACCTACGAGGTTTAGGACATCAGAGCGACCTGCGGCTGGCAGTCGACTGCGCCGAAATGGCGATCTATGCACGCCGCCGTCAAGGCCACGAAGTGCCCTATGGAGGCCCGCGCGGCATTCGCAATTATGTGGTTCCTTCCGACACACTCATCGCTGGAACAATCCTTCATTTTGGCCATCAGGTTTCAGTGCTGTATAAAGATCGTGGCGTTATTGGAACACTCGAAAAAAACGACTTACTTATTCACGCTTATAAGGACAAAGCCGAGATTATCAGACTTGGCGAAACTGACCTTGATTCCAGATTGGTGAGTTTCTTTATATGGCGTGAATAAAACCATGTTGTATTTCAATTACCTTTGAAGCGTGATCGCTCAAAGCCTAGCCATATTTTTTGCGTGTTGCCTTCTCTTTTATTGCGGGTTGGTTCTGTATGCTTGGTATTTTTTGCAGACAAAAAAAACGAAGCCAACCACAGCATCTGCAAATAGCATCACGGTCATTATTCCGGCTCGCAATGAAGCCGCCAATATCGAAGCCTGCCTCCAGGCAGTTTTGGCACAAGACCAGCCGAATTTTGAAATCATCCTGGTCAATGACCACTCTACTGATAACACCGCCGAACTGGCGCGCGCCATCGCAAAAGGCGATAAGCGCTTGCAGGTAATCGACCTCCATGACCGCGAACAAAATGCGTATAAAAAGGCGGCTATCACCCAGGCGATCTCACTTGCTAAAGGCGACATCATCGTCCAGACTGACGCCGATTGCACCATGGGGCCACAGTGGCTCAGCAGCATGCATAATGCCTTTGTTGCTGGCGCTGATCTCGTGTCGGGCCCAGTGAAACTTCAGCATAATGACAGCCTATTCGGCAAGCTTCAGGCCCTTGAACATCAGGGACTTGTGATGCTCGGTGGAGGCTCACTGCTTGGCGGTTTTCCCAACATGGCCAATGGTGCAAACCTCGCGTATCGCAGGTCTTCCTTTTACCAAGTCGGTGGTTTTAATGGCATCAGTGATGTTGCTTCCGGTGATGACGAGTTATTGTTACAAAAAATGCATCAGGCGGGAATGGCGCTCGATTTTGTGCAGGACAAAGATGCGATCGTTTATACGCCAGCGATGGAAAAACTCTCCGGCTTCAAGGCGCAGCGCTTGCGCTGGGTGAGCAAGGCCAAGTCCTATCAAAATCGGATGGTAAATGTCGTGCAGCTCATCAGTTATATGGCCTTCTGGGCCTTTCCGGCTTGGGCGCTTATGGCTCGTTGGGATTTTTTATGGGGAGGAATTGCGTTAAAAATTGCGGTCGATTTCCTTCTCATGCTACACGCTGCGCGCTTTTTCCGTACCTTTCGCCTGCTTTGGTTGTTACCCGTTTTGGAGCCATTATACCTCATATATGTGCTCTGGGTAGGAATCGCCGGCAATCTCGTCAAAACCTATACCTGGAAAGACCGATCAGTATCATGAGTGATATAGCCCTCAACGACCTTCAGTTTGATGTTATCGACTGCCTCTATTTTGTAGAGCCTTATGCCAACATTTTGGAAGATGTGGGCAAGCCGGAACCTATCGTTCGCGACGAACTCCGCACGCTTATCGATCGCGGTTATGTGAATGTGCTAATCTTTGAAGAATCATCGGGAGACTATGTAAAGACTTCGATTTTTGATTCTGACAATATGCAGGACTATTTCTACCTCGCTAGCAAAGATGGCTTGCTGAAGCATAATGGGTTTTAGCATTTGGCTATTAGCTGTTGGCCTTTAGCTTCTACTCTTTATAGCTAAGAGTTTTCATTTTCTATAAAACGAATTGTGCCAAAAGCTAATCGCCAAAAGCCAACCGCCAAATCAGGCTTCAATCGCCTTGCGCCGGTATATGATCGCTTAGCGTCATTGGTATTTGGGAAGGCAATTAATCGTATTCAAAATTGGCTAACAGCCTATGTTCCTGCACAGGCAACCATGCTGATCGTAGGCGGTGGCACAGGTC
>JBGCFB010000008.1:0-11814 GCA_045106685.1 Bacteroidia bacterium
TGATCGACCTTTTCTTCCAAAATCTTCTGCCCTGCCTCCGTGTTATCATCTACCCGAAACTCGAGCATTCCGCCAGAAATGGACACAAACACGCGGTCAGCGAGTGACAACATCGAGAACGGTTCGCGGCGCTGCATGTCGCGATTGGTGCGGGTGAAGCGAAACTCATGCTCCGGTGGAAAGGTCACTTCATGATCGAAGCGATTGCCGATATATTCTAGCTGATTTTCTTTGACGACAAACTTGAATGACTTGATGTCATTCGCCTGCTTTCCCACCTGAAACACCATATACAAATGCGCGCCTACGCGATGAAATTTCGCAAAGGTGGTGTTTTTGTAATAGCGATAAAGGTTGTGAAAGTCTTCGTCAAAGCCTGGATCACTGAGGATATCAAGGTTCGCGAGGTGCATGCCATGATCCGACGGATCGTAGCGATAAACCGCAAATACGTCCGAAAGATCGAGCGAACTGCGCAGGCCTATCTGCACATTATATCCGAACAGGAAGTGATCGCCAATCGGTGTCATATCGCGCGGAATACAGTTGTTTTCCGTGGTGATGCGATCATTGGCAAGCAGCTTGTTTTCCTGCGCTCCGAAGGTTTCTTTGCGGGCGGCGTTGAGTTGTGCGATGCGGCTTTGAAGCTCTTGGGTATGCCCTTCCAACCGCTGTTGCAATACTTTGTATGTACTTGTGGGGATGTTTGTCATGTTGGTGGTGTGGGTGGTGTGGGTGGTGTGGGTTGGGTGTTCTTTAATCTGATGTCGTATTCTAAGCGTTTGCTTGAAATTATGTTCTTGCCGAACGTTAACTTACCTCTCCATTACTCGTTCCATCTCAGCGTAATCCTCATTTAGAAAAGCCTCTAGCCCTGTTCTGGCAGCATCAGGATCGAATCCCCATTTATCAGTTAACTTCCATTTCTCTTTTTCTCGCCCAAGACCAAATAGCGTTTTAACCAATACAGGTCTTTCATACCAAAGTGCGAATGATACTTTTCCTTCATCAGGTATTGCGGTGACATCTAAACCCATATTGTTGGCTGGGTTTGTAAACCTAACCGAAGGATTAAAATGAATTTTCTCCTCATCCATATTGCCCATAAGAGTCAGTTGATCTTGCCAAGGGAAACTATCAAAAAACGCTAAGGCCTTCTTTTCACTAAAGGTTTGTAACTTTTCTTCGATTTCCTTTTTGTCAGGATAGCAAATACTTATTTTGTAGTACATAGTGCCAGCTCTTTTTTAGAAAAAGTAATCCTCAAACAATCATAATCACGATTCAAAATAAGAGAGCCTTTGGCCCATTTAGTGTAGAGAAAATGCATGCCTTTTCTCTACACTGGGTGGTTCACATTATCTATCACATCAGATCAGAAGCCTTCTTATCCGCAAAGCCCATGCTCTGGGCAGCACCTAATAACTGCCCTAAGAAACCTTGCTCGCTGGCAGAGGCGCGGCTCATCATCTGTCCAATTAAAGCGGCTACGCTCAACTTCTGAATCTCATCGGCAGTGATGCCAAAGCGACCTGTAAGCTCGCGGATGCGATCTCCGATATCGCCTTTGCCACCTACCAAGAGGGCCTCTTTGATGTCACTCAAGTGCTCGCTTTCCATGACGCGGTCCACGTACTTGCTGTTGGTGATCGCAGAGGTGATGCGGTCAAAGAATTGCTGCTCGCCTCCGACGATGTCGATGTTGGCAGACTTCAATGCTTCGCTGATAACCTGAGCCTGGGCGGAAGCGATTTCGCGGCGGATATCGATCTGCGCCAACTCCACTTCCTTCTCTTTCTCAAGACGCAACTTGAATTCTTCGTGCTCTTTTCCGACTCCGTCAAGCTGCTTCATGGCTTTCGCCTTTTCGGCGGTTCCTTTGGCTTCGGCGACACCTTTTTCGGCGATCACGACTGCCTGAGCAAGGCCAAGCTTCTTATCGGCATCGGCGCGAACCTGGATGATCTCCGCTTCTACCAAACCGATATCGCGGTTCGCTTTGGCTTGTGACTCACCACGCATTTCGATGCCTTTGGCTTCGGCTACAGCCTGCTGCTCCAATACGTGCGCTTCGGCTTCACCTTCCTTCTCACGCGCTTGCGCTTTGGCTTCCATGACTTGCGCTTCTGCCAATCCAAGGGAAGCATGCTCAGTCGCTACAGCATCGGCCATGATCTTCTTGGCTTCTGCCTCTTTATCAACGGCCTCACGTGTAGCATTCGCTTCGGTGACGCGCTTCTTAGCTTCAAGGGTGGCAGCTTCGGCCTCGGCTTCGGCAGCTTTTATCCGACCTACCAATGACTCTTCCGCTTTTTGCTCGGCAAGGGTCAAAGCAACACGCTTCTGACGGTTAGCCTCAGAGTCGGCCTGGGTGTCTTTGATACGCTCCTGCTCTTCGACAACTTCGCGCTCTACAGCGACACGGTCGCGGATCACATCCTGAATGTTTTTACGCTCCTCTTCTACCGCACGCTCCTTTTCAATCTGCGCGATGGTGACGATGCGCTCACGCTCGGTAGCTTCGAGTTCCTGCTCTTTTTGCAAGCGCTCCTGCTCCACAGCTTCGGTGCGTTCTTTATTCTTCTGTGCGACGATGACGTCGCGCTGCTTATTCTGTGTCTGCACATCCACTTCACGCTCACGTGCGATGCGGGCGGATTCGGATTTGAGCAATTCTTCTTCCTGAACGCGTTTGGCTTCTGCAAGCTCGCGGGCGCGGATTGCCGCGATTTCGCGCTGCTGGATTTCGACCTTTTCGGTGTCTTGCTTTTCCAGTTCCAAAATTGCCTCATGTGCTTCCACGTCCTGCTTTTTCAGCTCTTTTTCTTTTTCGCGCTGAATTTTATTGGCAAGGGTGATCTGCTTGGCTGTCAAGTCGCGTATCTTCTTGATACCTTCTGCATCAAGGATATTGTCTTCGTCCAAGAACTCAATGGAGGTTTGCTCCAAATAATCAATAGCGGCATCATCGAGGGTGTAGCCGTTCAAGTCACGACCGATCAAGTCGACGATTTGCTGACGAAATTCCTCGCGAGAGTTGTACAAGTTGACGAAGTCAAACTGCTTACCTACGGTCTTCAAGGCTTCGGAGAATTTTGCTTCAAATAAGGTATTCAACAATTCAGTATCCGATGCCCGCGCACAACCAATGGTCTGGGCTACGCGCTTAATATCGTCCTCTGTAGGGTTTACCCGGACAAAGAAGGCGACTTTAATATCTGCCCGTAAATTGTCTTTACAGATCAAGCCGTCTTTTCCTTCTCGACTAATCACAAGCTGGCGCAAGGTGATATCCATTGTTTCAGATTCGTGCAGGAGCGGGACGACCCACATGCCTCCTTTGTGAGCGACTTTGATTTTTCCATAGCCGGTTCGTACGAGGGCTTTTCCTTGTTTTACCTTCCGATAAAAAACGGAGATCAACAAGACATAGATGATAGCGGCACTTACTAAAAGGCCAACTGCAACCATTAGTATTTGGATGGGTGTGGACATAGGTGTTAAAAAATTAAGGTGAAAATCGGTTTATATAAAAGGAGAAACTTCATAGGCTTCTCGCTCAGTATCATATCCAACAATAAGCGCTGGAGTGTTTTTGGAAATAGCTTCCTTTTCTTCTGTGAAGACTGTGAGTAAAAGGTGCTGGCTATCGTAGGTGACTTCAGCTTGGCCGTAGCTTTCTGGGCGAACTATCGTCACGATGCGACATTGTTTTCCTACAAGATCGCGCGTGCTCGTTGCTTTCTCATTGAGCTTACCGTGCACCTGTTTAAAAGGATAGGTTAAGCCTTTTGTCAAAAAAAGCCCTGTAAGCAGAATTGGCACAACCCAAATTATAAAGTGATATGCGGAATCGGGGTTGAAATATGCACTCACAAACATGGCCGTCGTCCAAAGAACGATAGCAAGCACACTTAAATAGAGCATAAAAGGAATCTGCCCGATGTGAAGGAAGGAGAGTATACCACTCAATCCTCCTCCGCCTACAGCGATATCAGAATCTACGTCCACGTCGACATCAATGTCGGGATCAACGTCTATATCGATATCAAGAAAATCGAAGTCCAGCACGCCAAGTACAACTGTGATCCAGTATAGGATGATCACGATCAGGAAGATCGTGTACGGTAGATTGGCCGGATGTAAGGTTAATGTAACAATGTCGTGCATAGATGTGGGTTTAAAGTCCTCGCTGTTAGATGCTTGATGCTCGATCTTCGCTTTTTGAATTTGAGTATCAAGTAGCAAGTTTTTATATAGTAGCCCCGGCGGCAGCTTTCGTGGGTGTTGAGAGCATGCAGGTAGCCTCTAGTGAGGGCAGCCTTTGGTGTGCCGGGGCGGTGATGTGGTGGTGACAAAGAACTATTCGATGTGGTAACAAACAGTTGGTATATAGTACGGGAATGCGAAACGCTCGTTAGCCAGGCTAACGAGCGTTCGTCGAGTAAAATATGGGTTTCGTCGAGTTGGGTGTGTCGGGGAGGTGGGTTTTGTGTCAAAGGCCTAAACACTTCTCCAATTTCTGATCACCATTCACTATTCTCCAATCATTGGCATACGTGATGGAATGGAGAATGGAAAATGCAGAATAGTAATTGGACTTCCTTTTATCCTAAAACACATATGGCACCAACATCTTCACAGACTTGCGATAATTGACATATGCTTCACCAAACATGTCTACAAGTTTTTTTTCCTCATAATAAACACCCACAATGACATATAGCAAGGTCACAATATTGAATGTTAGAATATGGGATTCAGGTGAAAAGCAGAACCAGGAAAAGAGGAGTAATAATAAGGATAAATATAAAGGATGGCGCACCCAGGCGTTGATGCCTTCAACTTTGAGTTCCTGATCGAGGCTTCGCGTTTTTGATACACAACTCAAGCCCGAAAATTCCCCAAGGTCATATTGGCGTGAGGCGAGGAAGCCGACTATAAGTCCTAATAATAAAAGGATAGCGCCTGCGATCATTATTGCTGTGCTATCCGATATCAGCCTGAAGCTCTCGGTATTTTGAAAAGCCAACACTACCGCTCCAAAGCCTATTACAGAAACGGCGTTAAAGAAGAGCCGATAATATCGTTCGGAGATAAACGGGTTTAGCCGTTCCTTCACCTTGGTAGATGCCAGTATGCTGTGGAGGGCTTAGTAGGCCGTCAGGGTTGAAATAAGAATGAGGTGGGAGAGCATGGGTTGATTTGATGATTAGCTGATTTGATGATTCCCCAGCGGTCAAATCTATCCATAATTCATCACTAAAATTGGATTGTTGCACCCACCTCTGTCAGCGCTTCACCACAACGCTTAAAGCGCTGACAGAGGTAAGCAACCTAAAAAATATCAGTATCAAGCAAATACTCCATTAGCGTGCTTCTAAAAGCTCTTCTATGGATTCTTCTATCTGCAAACTTTCGATTTCGGCAAAAAATGTAGTTTTATCTATTTGCTTGAAGTTTTGCTCCTTTTTCAAGGTTTCCAAATCAATGCTTTTGCGCATTGGCTTGACATAGGGAGCCAGCTTATTATCCTTTTCGTTTGGAACAAGGTTCTGAAAATATTCAGCAAGAGAACGAATAATTCCGGGGTCATCAATACCCTGAATTCGTTTTATAAGTGATTCCTTTATATGAAGAAATGTTCCTGACATATCTACTAATTTAAGCGGTTCGTTTATTACGATCAAATAGAACCATAAGTTCTTCATAAAAAAGGCCCCAATCCATCCAGATCGGGGCCTTTCTTTAAATTATTTTTTCTTCTTGCCTCGCCCCTTTTTAGGGTTTTTGAGGTGCTCTTCATGGAGGCGATCTACGTCTTCGCGCGTTAGCGTGGTAGGATCCTCTATCTCTTTAGGGATTTTGACATTGGCCTTGCCGTACTTAATGTATGGTCCCCAGCGTCCTTTCTGGATCGAGACTTCATCATCAAAAATCTTGATCATCTTCTCGCGATCCTTCTTGCGTTTAAGCTCGATGAGTTCGATACCGCGCACAAGGTCCACGGAGTGCACGTCGTCACCTTCTTCCAGTGAAGCAAAGAGGCTTCCAAGCTGTACATAAGGACCAAAGCGGCCAATATTCGCCTTCACCTGCTGGTCTTCATACTCGCCCAAAATGCGAGGCATTTTGAATAATTCAAGTGCTTCTTCCAGTGTTACTGTTTCCAGACGCTGACTTGGGCGCAGCTTGGCATACTTTGGCTTTTCTTCATCATCCGAATGACCGAGCTGGACCATTGGTCCGTAACGACCCAAGCGGGCGATAATCTTACGGCCAGACTTCGGGTCGATACCGAGATCACGATCACCTCCCTCGCGGTCGGCAGTTTCGATGGTATCGGCAACCTTGATAGCAAAGTCTTTATAAAAGTCTCCGATCATATCGCGCCAGCCTTTAGAGCCATTGGCGATATGGTCAAACTCATCCTCTACCTGACGGGTAAAAGAGTAGTTTAGAATATCTGGGAAAAATTTCACCAAAAAGTCTGTAACCACCATTCCCAAATCTGTAGGAAAGAGCTTTTTATTTTCTGCACCGACATTCTCAGTTTTGACTGAATCCTTAATATTCCCTTCCGGTGAAAGGATGAGGAGTTCAGAGTCACGCTTTACGCCATCGCGCGTTTCCTTTACTACATAGTTACGCGACTGTACTGTAGAGATGGTTGGAGCATACGTCGAAGGTCGACCAATGCCAAGCTCTTCCAGCTTCTTCACCAAACTCGCTTCTGTAAAGCGCGGCGAAGGGCGTGTGAAGCGCTGAAGGGCCTGCATTTCCACAAGTCCAAGCTTTTCACCCACTGTCATTGGAGGCAATACACCTGCGTCTTCCTTTTCGTCATCTTCATCATCCTGCCCCTCCATGTATACTTTCAGGAAGCCGTCAAATTTGAGCACTTCGCCAGTAGCCTTAAAGACAGACTTATTGGTAGAGGTCTCAATATCTACGGTTGTTTTTTCTAATTGGGCGTCGGCCATCTGTGATGCGATGCTTCGCTTCCAGATGAGATCATAAAGGCGCTGCTCGTCGCGGCTTCCTTTCACTTCAGACACACTAAAGTCGGTAGGACGAATGGCTTCGTGCGCTTCCTGTGCATCTTTATTTTTATTTGAAAACTTGCGGAGCTTGTGATAGTCAGTTCCGTAAAGGCTCTTAATAGCGTCTTCAGCCTGACCAAGGGCAGTGTCAGAAAGATTGACACTATCTGTTCTCATGTAGGTGATCTTACCCGCTTCATAAAGCTTCTGCGCTACACGCATGGTGATACCTACCGGAAAGCTCAGCTTTCGGCTGGCTTCCTGCTGCAAGGTCGAGGTAGTAAAAGGCGCGGTAGGCGACTTTTTACCAGGACGCGTTTGCAGATTCGTGATAGTATAATCAGCACCTTTGCAGGATTCCAGAAAGGCACGAGCATCTTCATTGGTATCAAAGCGCGTAGAGAGCTTGGCAGCAACCTTGGCTTTTCCTCCCACCATAAACTCCGCCGAAACTCTAAAAGAAGCGGTAGGCTTAAAGTGCATGACTTCGCGCTCACGCTCTACGATCAATCGCACTGCGACTGACTGCACGCGACCAGCCGAAAGGCCTGCACGAATTTTTTTCCACAAAAGCGGAGAAAGTTTAAATCCAACCAGTCGATCCAGTACTCGGCGCGCCTGTTGGGCGTTCACGAGGTTGGCATCCACGAAGCGTGGATTCTGGATTGCTTTCTGAATTGCGGCTTTCGTAATTTCATTAAATACTATTCGCGGAGTATTCGCCATATCAAGCCCAAGGGCATTGGCGAGGTGCCATGATATGGCCTCTCCTTCGCGGTCTTCATCCGTTGCGAGCCAGACCTGATCGTGGTCCTTTATAAGCTTCTTCAATTCGGATATAACCTTCTTCTTATCGTCGATTACGGCGTAAGTAGGCTCGAAATTGTTCTCTACATCAATGGCTTTGTCGCCTTTGACAAGATCACGTACGTGGCCGTAGCTGGCCCTTACCGTAAAGTCTGACCCAAGATATTTTTCAATGGTCTTGGCCTTTGCAGGGGACTCTACGATGAGCAAATTTTTGGGCATAGAAAGCTTTCGTTTTTGGCTATAAAATAGGTTTCTGTAGGGGTAAGACTCATGGCAAAAGTCTCACATCCCAACGGTTTAGGCATGGCAAAAGTTGGAATTTGTTATCGGAAATGAAAATTTTCCCTAAAATCAGGTCGTATTTACTAAGCATTATCACGACTCATTTTGTTTTTGCCTAAAACCTCTGTCAGCGCATCAACATCCCTCTTAAAGCGCTGACAGAGGTGTGTCGTGATAATATTTACTACTTCCGAACAACAAGTCTTTCGGTCAATATTCCACCTTTTATAAAGACTTGAACAATATACATGCCGGAAGGCCATGAGGCCGTATGAACGGTAGTTTCCACTCCAGGTTTCTCTTCTCTCCAAATCCTTTTTCCAAAAGCATCAAAAACTACTAATTGTTCAAAAGGCTCAGAAGTCAAGACATAGAAAGCATGCTGAGCAGGGTTAGGATACAACGCAAAATCAGCCTCCTCCAATGGAGGTTCTACCCCCACAGGATACAGGCAAAACTCGACCGTATCATAAGCTCCGAACTGACCTCCTCGTCCACGTTCTGATCCGTCTGCACTTGTTAGAGTATAAGAACCTGAGCCAAATTCGCAGCACATGCCATCGCCAGAGTTGTCATATAATACAAAGGTATAGCAGCCCTGCGCCAGACAATAGTAGTCTGTGTAATTAGCATTTCGTTGGTCAAAGTTCAGATTTGCTCCTACCTCATTCCAGTCTTTATCAAAAATCCGGTAGCTATTCTCTTCCGGAAATGCGTCTGTCCGAATGTCGATCTGCAAAGGAATACCAGGATCAACCTGCACTGACTGGCGGGATGTGTCGGTGTTTCCATTTTGGTCGGTAACCACCAAACTCATCGTGTACATTCCCGCTGAAGGATATCGGAACTCGGGAAGCTCATCGGTGCTGGTTGCTGGAATAGCTCCTGGTGCAAGCCATTCAAACTGAACCGCCTTGACTGCATTATGGACAGGTGAAATAAGCCTATCCTGACAAAACTGTGATTCCACTCTAAAACCAGATTTTAATTCTAATGGCACACATATATCTACAAGTACACTGTCACGAAAATTCGGCCCGATACTGTCCAATCGCTCACCTTCAATTTCGACTAGCATATACCCATTTACAAAATTCCCAATGAGCCCATCTCCACCGGCGTCTGCAATCGTGACGGTGTAACAGCCATCTTCTAAACAAAACACTCTGCGATTCTCGGCGATTCCTTTAAACTGAGCCCATTCGTCAATTTTCGCATATGTGATCTGATCATGAATAGAGATGCGCGTTTCTTGTGGGAAGTCATCTGCAAAAAGTCTCACGAGCAAGGGGTTTCCTTTTATCGCGGTAAAAGTGGTATTCAGTTGATTATTTGAAACAAAGGCATCAGCAGAATCATTCGGAGCTGAAATAGTGGCGGAGAATGTATGACTACCTGGACTTACGTGCTCGACAGGCAAGCGAATATCTAGGATTTGACCAACAGGAATTGCAGCGCCCGTCCAAATAAAATTTTGAGAAGGATTACTGTCATACTGATAGTCGATAGTAAGTTTTGAGACATTGTTCAGACCAAGATTCCGGATGCGTAACACCGTTCGTATTTGCGTGTCGCAGCGAGTCCCATTTACGCCCATGGCTTCCACAAGCGCCATCTCCCACCGGGGTTGCGAGAAGCCAGAACTTCCGTCGACAAAGTCATCTCCACTTCTAGTGGGGTCCAGCCAGTCTGAAAGTCGGCTACGGGAGTTCCCTCCACCGTCCCAGGACATGGATAGCTTTCCATAATCATCCTGCAGATGCGAAGAATCGCATGAAGCATCGCCTCCATTTAGCTGGCCTACAACACGTTTATTTTGATCAAAAATGGGACTACCCGAGGAACCACCTTCCGTGGTTCCGTCTTCCCACTCTGTCACGCGCCAATGCGAATTGGGGACACCACTCAAACCAGGGCCAGACACATGGGTATCATTATTAAATGAGATTTTTTTTACATCACTCGATGGGTGATGGATAGCGGTAGAAGCAGTAGCAGCAATATCACGCTTGTCCCAGCCGGCATAGGTTACATTATATGAAGCTGGCGGAGGGCTGGTCATTTCTATCAGGGCAAAGTCTGAATCAAAAAAGCGTGCCTGTAATGTTCCTCCGGTAATACTTTGGCGCAAACTTCCGTCCGGACCGTTGCAGGTGGGACTCTCGTAGTTAAATACAAAAACCCAGGTACTCAGGTAGGTTCCCGGAGCAACCGGCCCGTTGAGGCAATGGTCTGCGGTCAGGAAATAAGGCCTGCCATCTCCCAGTGTGTTATTGACGATAGCGCCTGAGCATGAGCGACTGGTGCCGACGATAATCATCCCCACTGAGCTGATCTGATCTTCCCATCCGGTGCCTTTGCAGGCGACATCGTTATTGCATCTACCGGAAGTACCGAACTGTCGGCTTACCCGATCAGCGTCTTCGAACAGATCGACGTATGCGTGCACAGCCGATGCTAGGCGTAGGCGGCTTTCGCCGCGATGAGCGGCGGGCTCAAAGAGCTCTATGGTAATGGCTTCGCCTTTGATAGGCGCTGTGGCAAACTTGCCATCCGGCTGATGATTGGCGCTTGTAAAAGCTCCTACCCGATAAGTTCGGTCATCGTTATAAGCGTGCATTGTGCCGCCTTCCGGCAAATAAAATTCGTCAAAAACGAAGTTGATCGAGTATGCTCCACGTGCAACTATGCGCAGCCTCCATACGCGGCCACCGTCTGGGAGCACTGTCCACAAACCATGGTTTTTGAGGTCGGTACTGAACGGGATAGGATGCCCAAATCGGGGCGGAATGTTTTTCCCTTGCTCAGCTTGGTCTTCTTCAAGAAGTTGCTGTATGGGAATGGGCGAAAGCGTATGTGAAGGCGCCTTGGGGAGCCGATAGCGCATACTTTGGGCTGGTTCAGGAGAAGCTATTTGCGCGTAGCTTAGTCCTGCAAACAGCAGCGAGAAGAGCAAAAAACTGGTTTTAACTAGCGTAACAATATTCATAAGCAGGGGGATAATCTTGTATGAATATCAAAACCTAAAGTGGTTTTTTAATAAAACGACACCATCACAGAAAGCGGGGGCCTGATACTCAATTCTAAAAATAACAAAATCTATCCACTGAAATGCAAACCAGGACACAAAGTGACTCAACCCTTTAGAGGCTCGTCGTGCTATTTAATGGGCAGTTTTTAATAAAAAAACTAAATGCTTCTTTCGTCTCAGTCGGAAAATTCGGTGTGACATCCATCAGGCCATAGACGCCTTTTAGTCTTTCAAATGGATTTCCTTCTACTGTGTGCCCATCGCATTGGGCTGCTGCAGAAAGAATCAATTGGTTGATTGAAGGTCCCAATAGATTATACACAGGAATATCTTCCCACAAAATTTGATAGAGATGGTTGACTTCATGATACTGAGTAACAGTTAGGCCAGAGACCAGATGTGTAATATATGTTAACGTTAAAGGACTTTGCTGGGACAGATGATGGGGTTCCGCTACCTCATTAGGGAAAATTATATTTGAGTATCTGAATAAGCTATCAACGATGAAGTCGATTTTGATACATTTATTTCTCGGAAAAGTCGGGATGTCAAAACATTGGATAATAATAATCCTGTCTATTGCCATTCTTCTCGGATACACACAAGAATGCTCGCCTTGCGCTTGCATATCGACGGTTATGGCAACCG
>JBGCFB010000080.1:0-7475 GCA_045106685.1 Bacteroidia bacterium
CTTTAAAAAATCTCATTCCCATATGCCTTTCCCATTTTTTAAGAAAAAGAAAACCCTAAAAGCCAGTAGCCCGATCGCAGGCAAAAGCATGGCTTTTTCACCAGTCGTATTTGCCGCGGTGCTGAAAGCCGTTGAAGAAGAACTTGGCCCCAATCTGGATTGGACATTTACTGAAGCAGGAAAACGCTTTGAGGAGACCTTTCTACAGCTTTATCCAAAACTCACACATGAAGGCCTTGCGAAATATGTTGCTACTAAAACCTCACGAGAAACTGTCAAACCGATCAATCGCTTTTTGAAGAAAAAAGGCTTTTCTATCCGGCTAGATGAAATGGATGACCCTTTAGGGATTGCATGTGCTGCTGTTATAGATATTTTGGTTAACTGGAAATCGAAAGGAAAAAAGAAGAAAATCAAACTAAAAAAGAGCAAAAACATCGTCCCAGGTGTTCAATTGGAAGATGTAGAATATTTAAGTTCGCCTGATCATCCGCGCGATATTGCACAGTTAATGACGCAGTCGGATGTGAATGTCTTTGTAACAGAAGATTTTAGTGATGGCTTTGATTCACCTTTTGACCTGCTTACAAAAATCGAGTCCCTGAATAATACGAAGGCGCTCATGGAGGACCATAATTACTCGAATGCCTATCTTCCAATGGTTGATTTATCACATGAAAAAAAACCAAAGTGGTTAATAGGAACGACAACGCAACCTCCAGGCGAACCGACACCCTTTTATATTAATAAAGCAAAATCGCAGCATATCCTCCGTCTAAATGAGGAAGGAGCGAAGGCGAAAGCTGCGGCGGCAATAGAGGTCTTAAACTTGAGTTGGGATGGTCCTCTAGTTCCTAGAAAACCCTACATCATCAACACCCCTTACCTCATCTGGTTTGAACTGGATGACATGGTGTTGTTTTGTGCGCGGGTGGATGAAGATGTGATGCGGGAACCGGCTTCGTTGTAAAGAAGGTAATGTTATAATTGGTGTTGTATCTTTATTGAAAAAGTAACTTCACCTTTATTCAGCATGCGATTTAGTTTCCCCGAAAAAAAAGTGATAGAGGCCAGTAAGCCTCTTCCTGGCAAAAGCCTGGCTTTTTCTCCCTTGGCGTTTGCCCAGGTTTTGAAAGCGACTGAAGAAGAGTTAGGGCCAGATTTGGATTGGCACTTTACAGAATCCGGGGAACGGTTTGAGCCCATTTTTAATGCCTTTTATCCGCAACTCGAAAAGGAAGGATTGAAGGCTATTACTTCGCAAAAGGTCTCAGTAGGAACAGTTGAGCCTGTTAATCGCTTTTTGAAAAAGAAAGGCTTTTCTATTAAGCTGAAACCGTTGCGTGATCCACAAGGAATAGCTTGTGCTGCTGTAGTTGACATCGTCACAATGTGGCAGACTGAAGGAGAAAAACAAAGCCTCACATTAGACACCTCAAAAAAAGTCGTTCCAGGCATTAAACTAGAGCAAGTTCAGTTTTTTACAGACTCAACAAAAGAAAAGATTATCGTTGAGCTTGAGACAAAGAGCGCAATACGCGTATTCGTCACTCCTGATAATAGTAAAGGGTTTGAGGACGAATTTGAACTGTTTGAGCAGGTTACAGCATTGACTGCCGAAAAGGAAATATTTGAGCGGGTTCGCTTTAAAGGTGTGGCTTTCCCAATGGTTGATTTGTCTCATGACAAAGACCCAACATGGTTATTGAAGACAACAGTCACTTCTAATAACGGGGATGGATTATTTATTAGTCAAGCCAAGTCTCAGCATATTCTTCGCCTCAACGAAAAAGGTGCACGTGCAAAAGCTGCTGTTGCCATTGCGCTAGCTCGAAGTCTTCCTCTACCACCATTTACTATCAACTCCCCCTACCTCATCTGGTTTGAACTGGATGGCATGGTGCTGTTTTGTGCGCGGGTGGATGAAGATGTGATGCGGGAGCCGACGTCGTTGTGATAGTGTCTTCGGCTCCGCTCAGACACCAAGAATTTCAACTCATGAAAATGACTAATCTTCATTCTGCAAAAACGCCTCTGCGCGATCCTGTGCATTTTTCCTCACGTCGATATAGTAAATATTGTAATCGGCAATGTGGAAATTTCTAGCGGTCCAAAGGAAGCTCCAAGGGAAGCGCGGCCTTCTCGCCCACAGGAATCCATCGTTGGTTGCCTGAGCACCTGCCGTTTCTGGAGTAATCTTGCGAAAAGGAGGGAACACGCCGCCTCTATTGCGACTGGGCGGAATATGAACGTTATCAGTCCGCCATGACAAGGGATTGGTCACCGTGACATCTTCGCCTCCTATCCAGTCCACGCTTTTCTTGCGCTTGATGGTGCGCCAGGTGCAGTAGCAACCTGTCTGGAGCTTGGAAGTGCAAGGCGGAATAGTCTTAAACGTATCCGGGGTGACAGGCATGCCCACGAGGTAAGCGGCTACTAACTGATCTTGCAATGGCTTGCCGTCGAAGAAGTGCTTAAGCAACAAAATACTGTGCGTGCTCCCCTGACTATGACCCGCGATGATAATCGGTCGGCCTTGATTGTGGTGCTTAAGGTAATGCGAAAATGCCTTAGCCACATCACCAAAAGCGAGCTTAAACGCTTTTATCGCTTCTGGCCTGTTCTTTTCTTCAAAGTATGCGTGAATATGTGCCTGTCGATAACGAGGCGCAAATACGCGCCCCACACCATTAAAAATACTCGCCTGATACTTGATGGCAGACTCTTCGGTCCGTTTGTTTAGGCTGCTATCATCGATAGCGCCGTTCCAATTCGTGTTGCCTTTTTTATATGTATAGCTTGTAGGGTGCAGAAAAAAGACATCGACTTCTGCATTCGCCTGAATATCAATCAAATTGCTATCTGGTAGCTGGTCAGCTTGATCTTCGGTCCAGGGAAGTGCTGCCCAGTTTGCATCGTCGCTATAATCAGGTGCGGCAGGCAAGGGCGATTCTGAAAAAAGGCCCGAAGGACGCTTTTGACAAGAAACGATACTTAAAGAAATAAAAAGGAGAATAAGACTATTGCGAAATGAGAGCTGGGCCATATTGTTCAGGTTTGGATTGGTGTGGAAAGGTAAGGGTAAATCGGGAACCCTTGTTTTCTTCACTTGCAATCCCAATCTCTCCGCCAAGCTTGTCGACGATTTCTTTTACTACAAAAAGCCCTAAACCAGCACCGACATTACCTGCTTTTCCTCTGACGAATCGCTTCATAATATTCTTGCGCTGCTCGGCTGACATCCCTGCTCCATTATCCTCGATGGTTATGGCATAACCGTCAGCGTCAGAAGCCCAGTTGATATGTATATATGGATCAGGTTCGTCTGGGCGTTGAAAACGAATGGCGTTTTCAAGCAGATTGCTGAGAATAAGCCAAAGTCTAAATTCATCACCTTGGATTGATTTTTCTTCGGCAGGAGGATTGACATGAATAGCCGGTTGGATTTCGTCATCAAGGAAAATAAGACGCCCTCTTGTCCGAGAAATAAGGGCTTGCAAATCGATAGAATTATGTTCTACCGCCTTGCGGCGATTCTCCATCATGCCAATGAGATTCCGTACATAAGTATCCAGGGATCGCGTATGCTCTGCTCCGGCATTAATGTACGTTTGGTGCAACTCATTAAGGCCTTCTTCTTGTCTGAATATTTCCCACAAACCCTGAAGTTCCACAACAGGAGCACGTAAGTCATGCGAGGAACGATAGATAAACTCTCCCAGTTCTTCTTCGCGCTGCTCTAAAAGTAGCGCAATGTCCTTATTGAGTATTTCCAGGTTTTTCTTCTGGCGAATAACCGTCTGGCGATCATTATAACTGGAGGCCGCATTTCGGTAATTATATACTGAAATGAAAAATGAAATAACGGAAACCGTTGTCGCGCCTACTAGGTTTCCGATCGTATTATCTCGAAAATCAACGGCCCATATTAGACCCGCTGCTAAGGCAATAAAAGATAGCCCAAATACCCATACGGCTTCTATCGGCCTGATAATCAGTACTGTACCGCCAGCAAATACCGCTACGATAAAAATGATGATTTGTCCATGGACTGCACTTCCGATAATAGATGTGACGATGCACCATACTAATATATAGCCTATAAGTAGCCAAATAAGTCGCTTATCTTTTTCTGTAGGTGCTTGGTCCCAATTGCGATTACGTTGGGGCCAAAGGGTAAAAGATAGTGACAAAAGGAGAATGAGTCTTAGGATCGCAATCGTCTTGTATAATGGCTCTTTTTCCCAGTTACCATTAAGCGCATTATAAATGTCCATAGAGAGCAACAGCCCTGTTGTAAGGACTACGATTCCCACACATACCCAAAACACAATTCTGAGGTTTCGGCCCATTCTGAAATCATGAAATGAATTCAGAACAGGGATCGGTTTCAGATAAAATGCGTCCCGTATGGCGTCCATATATTATAGTGCATGTACATGCGCAAAGTCGCGCACGGCATTAGCGATCGCAGCGGCGTCATAACCGCATTCTGCATGCTGTTGTCCTTGCGAACCGTGTGCCACAAAATGATCAGGGATACCCAGACGCTTCACTTGTGCAGCATAACCATGGTCAGTCATAAACTCAACCACAGCGGAACCAAAGCCTCCCATCAAACACCCATCTTCAACGGTCACGACACGATCGAATCTGTTGAAAATCTCGTGCAGGAGCGTTTCGTCAAGCGGCTTGACGTAGCGCATGTCATAGTGAGCAGGGGTAAGTCCTTCCTGAGATAGTTCTTCGATTGCTTTTTGGGCAAAATTACCAGGATGGCCTAAAGTTAGAACCGCTACTTGTTCACCATCAGAGACCATGCGTCCCTTTCCTACTTCCTGCTGCTCCATCTCATTACGCCACTCAGGCAGAACGCCTTTTCCACGTGGATAACGGATCGAGAATGGTCCACCCCATGTGCTCGCAGTGAACATCATGTTGCGAAGCTCGTGCTCATTCATTGGAGAAGCCACAACCATGTTTGGAATGCAACGGAAATATGCCAGGTCAAAAGCGCCCTGGTGCGTATGTCCATCATTTCCTACGACACCGCCTCGGTCAAGGCAAAGTACCACAGGAAGGTTTTGGATAGCAACGTCGTGAATGACCTGGTCATAGGCGCGTTGCATAAATGTCGAATAGATATTGCAGAAAGGAACCATTCCCTGCGTCGCCAGTCCGGCGGAGAAGGTGACAGCATGCTGCTCGGCAATTCCTACATCAAATGCACGATCAGGCATCTCAGCCATCATATACTTGAGGCTACAGCCTGAAGGCATCGCTGGCGTAACGCCCATGATGCGCTCGTCCTTTTTGGCGAGTTCGATCATCGTATGACCAAATACGTCCTGATACTTTGGAGCCTCAGGCTCGAGTGGTGCGCTTTTTTGAATCTGGCCTGTTACTTTATCAAAAAGGCCAGGAGCGTGCCATTTGGTCTGGTTTTCTTCTGCAAGCTGGAATCCTTTCCCTTTTACAGTAACACAATGTAAGAGCTTAGGGCCAGGGATATCCTTCATGTCCTCAAGTAGGCGCACGAGGTGGTTGATATCATGTCCGTCTACCGGGCCAAAATAGCGAAAACCGAGTGCTTCGAAGAGCATGCCAGGCTTAGTCGCATGAGCCGTAAGGCCCTGCTCCAGACGCGCAGCGATGCCGCGTGCTTTATCACCGAGCTTGTCGAGCTTGCCCAGTAGATTCCAAACCTCATCGCGCAGGCGATTGTAGGTTTTTGAAGTGGTTATATCTGTTAAATACTCTTTGAGTGCGCCGACATTGGGGTCGATCGACATGCAGTTATCATTTAGGATTACGAGCATGTCGGCATTTTCCCAGCCTCCGTGGTTGAGGCCTTCGAAGGCCATGCCGCCTGTCAGGGCTCCATCGCCGATAACGGCTACTACCTTGCGATCATCTTCGCCTTTGTAGGCTTTACCGACGGCCATTCCTACAGCAGCCGAGATCGAAGTAGATGAGTGTCCTACGCCGAAGGTGTCATACTCCGATTCGGAACGCTTAGGGAAACCTGATACGCCGCCTGCCTGGCGATTAGTATGAAAACGATCACGACGACCCGTCAATATCTTGTGACCGTAGGCCTGGTGACCTACATCCCAGACGAGCTGATCGTAAGGAGTATTATATACATAGTGTAGGGCGGTGGTAAGCTCTACCACGCCGAGGCTCGCGCCAAAGTGGCCTCCATTTACCGACACAGTTGAAATGATAAACTCGCGCAATTCCTTGCTGAACTGATGTAGTTCTTCTGGCTTCAGCTTACGCAAATCTTCAGGAGTAACGACTTGGGACAATAGTGGTCCTGCTTCTACTTTCATAACAATGTGGTTGAGATAGGGCTTTGGAAATGTGGACTAATAACGCGCACGCAAAAAAAATTGTTCAGAGATTTTTGAAAGCGAATGCATAATCCAACAGGCAATGATAGTGAAATATGATGAAAAGTAGTTATGAGGCCTTGTTTTGCCTGCATTTTAAAAAATCCGATTTCAGAAAAAAATATGCGTTTTTTTTCAAATTGGATATTTCCTGCCATTTAAAAAAGCCCCAACATATGTCGGACGAACGAGATAATGATATGTTACAAAGCATACTATGCCTGTGCTCATCATCACAAACAGAAACTTGGCAGTAGCCGGAAGCGGCCAGTCGGCAATAAGTCCTGGCAGGAAACCCGTAAACATCAGGTGAATTAAATATGCCCAATATGATGAGTCAGAGATGTAGCGCATGCGCGCAGAGTATTTGCTTCCGTAGCGAATAAACAAGCCTGTTATCCCAAAGAAGAACAACCAGACGATGACCGAATTGATCAGCATGTGTTCTTGATTACTCAAAGAGGCATATGTTGCGCCTTGAATAATAATTATTACTAGCCCTAGTAGCGTGCATAGCCAATCATAGCGCATAAAAGAGTCCAGCAGGTGCTTTGACTTAAATATGATCCAGCCTACAAGGTAGAATGAGCAGTAATAGAGGTAGGTATTGAGATCGGGGATCAATGAAGGTGAAGTTCTTACACGAGGAATCCCCATAAGCTGAAAGAGTAGATACGTACAAGCTCCAAGAACCAATATGCGCAGGAATGGTCGCGGCAGAAGCCAGTCGAACAAGCGTTTGATAATAGCGGTTGCGGCAGGGACTTTTTTCGCCAACGTGCCCAGAACCACTAGGGTGCCAGTTGTCAATATCAGGTAGTACAAAAACCATAAATGGTACGTCATCCTGGGCAGCCAGTTTAGTGGATCGCCAAGGTGAGTCACCATGTTTGCAAACGCATGTTCATCACCTGCAAATACTGACTGGCTGTAACCGAAGGCGAAAACCAGCATGGGTGTCATGATCAAAAGGAAGACCACAAAGGGGAAAACGATTCTTTGCAGCCTGTTTTTGATCATCGCTTTTGGGCGCCTTTGATAAAACAACATTGACCCAAAAAAGCCAGCCACAACAAAGAA
>JBGCFB010000081.1:0-3733 GCA_045106685.1 Bacteroidia bacterium
CATGTCGAGCCGCGGAGCTGGCGAGACATCTTGACTTTTAGCTAATTGGTCGATAAAGTCAAGATTTCTCCTCAGCTACGCGAGTCGAAATGACAATTTTTCTAAAAAATTGGCTTATGCGGATTCGTTAGACAACCTCAAGGAGAAAAATTTGAGAATAGCGTGCTATTCGATACTTTTTTGACGCAGTATGAAGACAAAAGATCAAGCAAAATGATGAAGTTATTTTTTGAGTTTTACTTAGTATTAATGATCCCATGACTAATTATCAATGATCGAATACATTAAACTTAACCCATTCCCAAAAGTCATAGTTCCATGCTTTATCAATTACGTAGTCATTTCTTCCTTGCTCTTTGCCTTGGAAGCTTATTGTTCATTGCCAATCATACATATGCTCAGGCCAATGACAGCTTCCCCAACCTCCTCCTCATCATCGCTGATGATATGGGCGTGGATGTAACGCCTGGCTACCATAACGGAGCTTTAATGCCCACTACGCCTACATTGGATAGTTTGCGATCAGTCGGTATTACATTCGAAAATGTATGGTCGGCTCCTGTGTGCACGCCTACGCGCGCGGGTATTATGAGTGGTAAATTCGGCGTTAAAAGTGGCGTATCGGGATTGCCTGGAAACCTCAACCTCAGCGACACTTCCATATTCAATATTCTCGAGCAACGAACAAATAATCGCTATGCAGATGCTGCAATCGGAAAGTGGCACCTCTCGTCTAATCCAACCGATCCGCTTCACCCTGAAAAACATGGACTGGATTATTACATGGGCTACCTGGGTGGCGCTCCTAGGGCATATGACAACTGGAGTCGAACCGAAAATGGCGTAACCACCACTGACAGAAGCTATGTCACTTCCACAGTGACAGATACTTCGATTTCATGGATAGCGAAACAGCAGCAACCCTGGTTTTTGTGGCTAGCTCATGCGGCACCACATACTCCATTCCACGAACCTACAAGTGGCTTATATACGATTTCGCCTACTGATACTGATTTTCGCAAATATCTCGCGATGATCGAGTCAGTTGATCACGAAGTGAACCGCCTTCTCAAGTCTATGCCTGACTCTGTCCGCGATAATACCTTGGTGATTTTTGCAGGCGACAACGGAACCCCACAAAACGTTCTCCAGGACTACCCCAATAGACATGGAAAAGGAACCTTATACCAGGGAGGCATTCGCGTACCGATGATCATCGCTGGAAAAGGCGTAACGAGAAAAGGCGAGCGTGAAGCTGCATTGGTTCACCTTAGTGATCTGCATGCTACTATCCTGGAGGCTACAGGAGAGACGCTTCCTGGCGGCGTATTCAATAGCCTCAGTTTCAATCACTTACTCGACAATAGTCCCGGGCCTACACGCGATTATAATTATATAAATTATACCAGCATGCGTGGAGACAGCTGGGCTATTCGCAATGCGCAATATAAGTTGATCGAAAACCCAAACGGCAGTCAGGAGATGTACGACCTCCTCATCGATTCGCTTGAGGTGAATGATCTTATTCCTGGAGGGCTCACGGCTGCTCAGCAGACGATCAAAGCCGACCTTGAGGCCGAAGCCATGCAAATATTCACCTTATGGTCTTGCCGTGATCATATCATGAATGGTGATGAAACGGGTATCGACTGCGGAGGAAGCGCTTGCCAGCCTTGTAGTCCAAATTCGGTAGATGGTGCTTTTGCAAAAAATGCCATAAGCCTCTCCCCTAACCCATCGACAGATTTTGTCAAGCTTGATGCTGGCAATGCAGTCATAGAGTCGGTTACTGTACTGAATGTGGCTGGAAGTCAAATGTTTACCAAAACAGACATTCGGGACACTCAATATCAGCTGGATCTGGCGTCATTGAAACCACAGCTCTATATCGTGAAGGTTGTGACACAGGCAGGTGTATTTCATGCTAAAATGTTGAAGCAGTAGTTTGGCTGTTGGCTGTTGGCTGTTGGTTTTTGGCTGTTGGTTTTTGGGATATGTCCGCATTTTCAAAAAGTTACCCTTCAAATCATTTTCTGGCCAGAAGCTAGCAGCCAAAAGCCAGTAGCTTCTTCTATTTTCTGGCCAGAAGCTAGCAGCCAAAAGCCAATAGCTTCTTCTATTTTCTGGCCAGAAGCTAGTAGCCAAAAGCCAGTAGCTTCTTCTATTTTCTGGCCAGAAGCTAGTAGCCAAAAGCCAGTAGCCTTCTTATCTTGCCTGCATGATTCGAAACATTGGTTTTCTACTATTGGTCTTGTTGGCTTCGTGTCATGTTCCAAAGCAGCTGGCTAAAAAAGCCATCAAGGAGCATATCCTTGATGAAGAAGTGCATGCCCAGAACTTCACGGGTTTTATGTTGTATGATGTTCAAAAAGGGGAAACGCTTTTTGAACAAAACGGCCATCACTATTTCACTCCTGCCTCCAATACCAAGCTGTATACCCTCTACACGGCACTATCCGTTCTTCCTGACCGACTGCCGGCATTGCGCTACGCGATCAGGAACGATACGCTCTACATCATGGGAACGGGTGACCCAAGTCTTCTCCATCCTGACCTTCCTGATAATCATGTCCATGAATGGCTTAAGACAGCTTCAGACAGCCTTCAGTTGGTCTATATTCCAGATCAGTTTCAAGGTAAACACTTTGGGGCAGGCTGGGCCTGGGATGATTTTCAGGCAATGTACTCCAGAGAAAAGTCGCCCTTGCCTATTCATGGAAATTTCGTTCGGGTCTTAAAGCAAGGAAGCTCTTTTCAGGCTAATCCTCAGCGATTTCAGCGAGCCATTCATATAGGAGATTTGGTACAAAAAAAAGGTCTGATACGCGTACACGCTAACAATAATGCCTACAGCTACAACCCAGCTTTTCTTCCAGATACCTGCACGCTCGATGCTCCTCAGTATACCAATACCTACACGACGATCAAGCTCCTGGAAGATATCATCAATGGCCATGACAAGGAAACAAGGCACGAGAGAAAGATCATTGAACAAAACCTACATTTGATTGAAGGTGAGCTTGATTGGCGGACGCTCTATGGCCTGCCTCGCGATAGCGTTTTGATTCCTTTTATGCTGGAGAGCGACAACTTCTTTGCAGAACAACTTATGCTTATGGCGAGTGGTATTTTGTTCCAGGATACGCTGGAAGTAGCGCGTGCTATCCGCTATGCGAAGGATTCACTTCTCGCTGATTTACCTGATCCTCCACGCTGGGTAGATGGCTCGGGGCTTTCGCGCTATAATCTCTTTTCGCCAGCAGATAATGTGTATGTGTTAAAAAAGTTGTGGCACATGCGCGAGCAAAAACAGCTGTTGAAGTATTTTCCAGCCGGCGGCATATCAGGCACCATCAAAAACTATTATGCGGGTGAAAACGGAAAGCCTTTCATTTTTGCCAAAACAGGAACCCTCAGCAACAATCATTGTCTCAGCGGCTATATGCAAGCTAAAAGCGGCCGTTGGTACATTTTTTCTTTTATGCACAATCACTATATGGGTGGTTCCAGCAAAATGAAAGTGAGTATGGATAAAGTGTTGCGAGGCTTGTATGAAAAGCTATGAGAAACATCTCCATTCAGGCCAAAAGCTAATCGCTACAGACCAACAGCTGATTTTTTTTCCTACTTTTGAGCATGAATAAACTCGACCTTTTTCCCGCCGGAAAGCTCAATGTGACTTTGCTACGCATGTGTCATGAGTTGCTGGAAAACTATGGCGATTTTTCTGATA
>JBGCFB010000082.1:0-6978 GCA_045106685.1 Bacteroidia bacterium
AATATCACATGTAAAGCTGGTACCAGGTACACCGATAAATCGGATACGAGCAGTTCCGCTATAAGCACTCAGGTTAATCGCAGCAACTCTCCAAGGAGAGTCTTCAGTAGGTTGCTGTTGGCCTAGCGCAAAGAATTCGACATTCCATCCATTTCCATCGTTCACTTCCATTGTAAGGCTACCAGTGGCGAGGCCATTCATATGGTAAGCAAATGTGAAGAACGGACATGAACCAGGAGATGATGGCAACTCCATACAAGGGCTTGTTAAGATTGCTCTAGCACCTGTCGCTGGGCCTGATGTCTCTATGTATAGATAATTTCCACCACGAGAGAAGTCATCATTAGGACCTGTACTACTAGAAGTACCCGCAGGGCCATTGTCAACCGTCCAGTCGATATCATCATTTGTCTCATTTGTCCAGCCAGCTGAAATAGGAAGTGGACATGCTACACCACCTGTTGTAGAACAAGTAGGGAAATCATCAAATGTCTCTACATATGGAAGCGTGCTGATCGCATCACGTGAAACCACTTCGCCTGCACCGATGAGCACATCGTTTGTTGTTTTGAGGTCACCTACTACAGTAGCAGTAACATCAAATACATATGTTCCAGCAACACTAAGATCAATATCATCAACTGTTACATTCATAGAAGCACCTACAGCAATCGTTCCAGTCGAAATCGATAGTGTTCCTGACTGGCTGCCAGTTGTCCAGCTTACAGTTGCAGGGTTTACACTAAAGTCAAGCATCTGGCTGCCATTATTATCGATCTGAATCACTACAGGAGTAGCAGCAGACTGATTACAACCAAATCCACCTTCGATAGGTGAAACAACCATAGCAGGAGCCAGGTCGATAGGAGGAACTTCAAATTCGTCAGCACCCATGTCAGGAGCAGAAGTTCCACCAGGACAACCTGTACCTGGGCAACGTACGTCGCCATCGATATCCTCAGCAATCAAGCCAACAGTACCTTTCGCATCTATGAGGATGCTATTGGCGTGAAGGTCAGCTTCGTCATTATACTTAGGATTGACAGAAAGAGAACGGCTGTCAAGTGAAGTCGCCGCGTTCCAGCCCGCAATATCAGCGTAACCAGCACCGGCATACTCTCCAATATTAGTACCGGTTGTATACCAGTTATTGAAGTTCATAATAATAATCCATCCTGCATCCGTTGGGGTTCCTCCATTGATCTCAATCGCAAGACCACCACCAAAGTTGGCAACGTTGTTATTCAATACACGCATTCCGCCTGTATTGTCACCAAATGCTGAGAAATAAATACCGCGACCGAAAGTAGGACTTCCAGAGTTGAAGTAAATCGAGTTGTGATAAACGTTTTGCTTGGCACTTGAGAAAGATGCAATACCGTAAGTAGTAGAGGTGCCGGAATTGTCCAAACATGAAATCATGTTATTGGCAATCAGCGACGTGTTTCGGTTAATGTTACCTGAAGAGTAGATACCATACTGAGTACCACCACTACGTACAACAATCTTATTTCCTGTGATCTCATGCTGACAGGTATTATCATCTTGGTTATTAAACGTATAGATACCTCCAGACTGAGAAGTCTGCGTATTGCCTACCGGATACATGATCTCGTTATTGCGAATGATCGCGTTGTCAGTATATGGGAAATATACACCATATGTAATGACGTTGAACGTATTATCTTCAACAAGCAAGTTATCAGACTGGACTCCAGAGGTCGATCCATAAATGTGCAGTCCATAAGAAGCTCCATTTACCACATTATTACGGAAAGTAAATCCATCAACAATGTCAGCTGCACTTGTACTTTGATATACAGCCGCAATACTGGTTGTACCAAATGTAGTTGAAGCAGTCGTATTGAGGATACAACCTTCGATGGTGATGTTTTCGCTAAGCCCTTCCAAAACAACAATACGACCAGTTGTTCCGGTGCTTGTGTTGCTTATTGTAAGGTCCTTGAAAGTAAGGTGATCAGCACCATCAATAATGACAACATAGTTACCATTTGAATTATCGTCTTCAAGAACAACAGTTCCGCCTGCTGATTGGAATGTAACCGTGTTAGTAGCAGAAGCACCAGTGAAGTCGTCAATAGTCCAAGGACCAGCATACGTACCGGCAGCGATATTAAACACTACAGGACCACAAACACCACGTGTGTTCAATGCAGTAATAGCAGCATCAAGATCGGCATAATCAGCACCAGTTCCGCCTACAGAGAATGTACCATTCAGTGAAGGGACACCACTATAAGAGTTAGCATCGTTTGTCATGTCTAGGTCAGGACGACCATTAGGACTGCTGGTTGTAGCGTTAATAGTATAGTTTGTTCCTTCTACAAAAGTTGAAGAACCTACATTTACTACAAATTCTGTCCCACGACTCAATGGAGGATTGAAACGGAACTTTCTTCCTGAGAGTGAAGTCGCATTACCATTTACAGTAACGTCCACAGTAACTGTACTCAAACGCTTGGAACCAAGGTTCTGTACAGTAACAAATACATCACTCGTACCAGGACAAATAGAAGCAGGATCAATAAATGAAATCGATGCATCTTCTGGTGGAATCTCACGGATGCTCCAGTTATCAAATGCAAATCCGTCATTTTGAACAGACCCATCAGAACCAAATGCAAAACGGAAAACTACGGAGCTTTCACCGCCCATAAAGGAAATATCGTATTCCATCGCTGTCCAGTCACCAAGACCAGGAGCTGACCAACCTTCATTCTGTGCACCAGCACGGCCATCGAGGCTGTTATCATTGAACCAGTTATCGGCAAGCGTATCCTGAAATTCACCAAGATTGCTCCATGACTGGCCACCATTGGTTGAATATTGGAGAACACAACCATCCCAGCTATTCTCACCATCCCACCAAGCATCAAATTGAAGTGCTGGAACAGTAACATTAGAGAAGTCGAAACAAGGACTCACAACCGAGCCGTTTTCGTTAGAATTATAAGGACCGTCAGCATTTGTGACCCATGAATTTGTGCCTCCGCCTGGGGCGTTGACATCAAAAGTGGCTCCATCAGGAGTACCGAGCTCAAAAGAAGAGCTTCCTACTACTTCCCAACCTGCTGTACCATTCTCGAATCCTTCAAAATAAGGATAAACGCTATTACCACCAGATTTTAGTTGGATACCGTTTAAGCTTGTATTGTCATTTGTAGAATTTTCATCTGGCTGACCGCTAGGGCTGCTTACTGTTGCAGTAAGGTCATATGTTGTTACACTGTTAAACACGCCAGAACCTGCGATTACAATTGTGCTTTGACCTCTGGTCAAAGGTGGGTTCAAATTGATTGTCTGGTTTGTACTTGCAGCTACTCCGTTTATGGTTGTGCTTACTACAACTGAGCTAAGTGGATTAGTACCACCGGCTGTAACCGTAACAAGGATATCGCGCGTACCAGGACAAATAGACGAAAGCTCTACTGCACTAGCAGCAACTTCATTTACAGGAGTGTTGGCTACACCAAAATTATCAAAAGCAAAACCGTCATACTGGACAGATCCATCAGATCCGAAGGCAAAACGGAAAATAACATTGGATTCACCTGCAAGGAAAGGAACATCATAAGTTAGATTTACCCAACCTTGTGAACCATTTGCACCGATACCGGCCCATCCTTCATTTGAGCCACCTGGGCGGCCATCCAAACTAATATCATTATACCAGTTAGCGTCAGAAGCTGATCCTACATTCGTCCAGCTTGTTCCACCATTAGTAGAATACTGCAACGTAGTACCATCCCAGCCACTTTCAGAATGCCACCAGGCATCAAAGTTCAGGAAAGGAGTAGTAAGACTTGTAAAATCGAAACAAGGGCTGTTAACTGCACCAGTTTCGCTTTGACTATATAAACCTGAAGGATTAGTAGCCCATGAGTTAGTTCCTCCACCAGGTGCGTTTGTATTAATCGTGCCAGCACTAGGTGTACCTATCGCAAATGAAGTATTTCCTTGGGCCTTCCAACCGCCTGAGCCATTTTCAAATGTCTCAGAATATGGGAATGAAGAAACAGAGCTCACAATGCTGTACTGAGCAGATGCTGTTCCCAACACAGTAGCGCCACTAGACATTGAAACATCAATGGTGTAGGTACCATCTGCTGAAAGATCGGCTGTACCGACATTCACAGTTGTAGTAGCCAGTGGGGCTATTGTACCAGTGTTCAATGTAAAGCTACCACTTGGAGCAGGTGTACCTGTTCCAGAAATAGCAAAGGTCACAGGATTTAAACTGAAATCAATTGCTGAACCAAAGTTCTGGATTTCTACAGTAATCGTTTCTGTAGCAGAAAGAGAAACACAACCTGTAGTTGGTTCTACTGGTCCTGTGATCGCGTTCAGCTTTAGGTCGCCATTAAAGATTTCTACCTGATCAAAAGCAGCATCTCCTTCAAATGTAAAATTACCCGCTACAGTAGTATGCTTGAAGCGGAAGTTAACGGTGTTTCCAAATGAAGCTGGAAGTGTATTCAAATCTACCAATACACGTGTATAAGCAGCGGCTTCATTGGCTTGCTGGGAACCTGTAATCGTAAAAACAGTAACACTATTAGTGCCATCTGTAGCCGTCACCTCAAAAGTACCGATCGCACTACCATATAAGTGGTAGTAGAAGCTAAGCACAGGATCGCTAAGCGCACTAAAATCAAATGCCGGGCTCTCTACCTCAAAGGTACTTCCCGCGGTAATAGGAGAAGAAGTTTCGGTAAGGAGGTAATTTCCAGAGCCTCCAAATCCTCCACTAGGACCAGTAAGACTCGATGTAGTTCTACCTGTTTTTGATCTCCAATCATAATCAGCACTCGCAAGATTGGTCCAGCCTGCTTGAAGTGGACAAGCTACACCTGCAGATGTTGAACAAAGTGTAAAAGAATCAAAGTCCTCTTCATAAGGATTTGCCGCTGTAACTACTGTTTGGGCATATGCTCCTGCACTCCACAGGATCATCGCAAAGCCAAATAGCAGAAAGCGTGTAAAAGTTATTTTCATCATAGTAACATGAATAGTTAAAAAAAATCGTCAAGATTAGGTTGTAAAGAACGAAGACTACTTGCGTGAATCTTTATTATGAGGTTTGAAAAAATTGAATTGTCGTATATAGGAAAATCTCCGCGCCGGCATACTGGATGGGCTTGGAGAAAAAGTTATAAATAAGAAATATGAGCCCTTTGTAAAGGGCTATTAATCAGAAAGAAATTGAAAGTACAAGAGCAATTACAAGGGGAGGCAGAATAATTAAATACTTTCATGTTTTCCTTAAAAAGCGCTACGAATAGCGCTTTAATAATATCAAATCTAGTGCCGTAGGTGTTTTTTTCCAAAAGAAACGTGCAACCATTTTGATTCTGTCACGTAGTCGACGATTTCTGTTCACAAAACAGAAATATCCATCCAATCAAAAAGGATTTTAAAACCAACACACAAACACCTGTATATCAGCATGTTAAATAAGAATTATCCACACCTGAACATATCTATTTCATGGTGATAAACATTTCAAAATAACAAAACTAAATCCAGTCTTGTGGTTGCAAAAAATCGAGGGTTTTTTGTTCCTCTGAGCCAACTTTTGGACTATGATTGTACTCCCATCCAGCCACTGGAGGCAATGACATCAATATTGAAGCGGTGCGCCCTCCAGTCTCAAGCCCAAAGCGGGTACCGCGATCATACACCAAATTGAATTCGACATACCGGCCGCGTCGAAGTCTCTGCCATTCTTTGTGCGCTTCGGTAAAAGCATCGTCTCGTCGGCGGTTCACAATCTCCGTATAGGTCGGCGCAAATGTTCGCCCTAAGCCTAACGTGAAGTCAAAGACATCTTGCTTACTAAACTGATCGTCATCCGCAATGTGATCAAAAAACACACCACCGATTCCTCGCATCTCTGAGCGATGCTTGATGTAGAAATACTCATCGCAGCGCTTTTTGAAGCGCGGGTAATAGGTGGGATCATGAGCATCACACACATTTTTCAGGTTTGTATGAAAAAAGCGGGCATCTTCCTCAACCACATAAATCGGCGTAAGGTCTATACCTCCACCAAACCAATATTTGCCATTGTCCATCTGGAAGTAGCGCACATTCATATGAATGATCGGCACTCTCGGCGAGCGCGGATGGATCACGATACTCACTCCTGTGGCATCAAAGTGTCCTCCCACATCCTGCTTGAGCTGTCGTGCAGCTGCCGGAGGCAGTTCGCCATGCACGTGTGAAAAATTCACACCGCCTTGTTCGAACACATTTCCGTTGCGGATGAGGCGCGTGCGCCCGCCGCCGCCGCCAGGACGATCCCAAAGGTCTTCCTCAAACTTGGCTTTGCCGTCGCAGGCTTCCAACGATGAACATATCTCGTCCTGTAACTGCTTAAAGGCTTCAACTATATGATCTAATGATGGCATGGCGGCAAAAGTAGAGAAAAGGCATGCCTTTTCTCTACAGTGGCCGATTTATTTTTAGCGATTTAATCTTTAAAAAGGCTGCTGACTTTTGGCAAATGACCCATGACTAATGATCCATGATCTATTCTTTCATCCCCACAAAGGTACTCATCGCACGCAGGCGATGCACCTGTGTCACTTTTGCGCTTTCGGTTAGTGTTATCCCTAGTTCATTGAGTTTGGCACAAAAATCATCAACAGAATATGGCGCAATAAAATAATCCATCCCGTCGGGGTGTAGAAAATGGTCATTCCCCAACGGTTGCACAGTCACTTCATTCGCAGGTTGCCAGGCAGTGCGGATAAGCAACAGGCCTCCCGGCGCCAGTACCCTCACCAATTCCTGAAGCATAGCATCAAAGTGGGCCTTATCACGAGCAAAATGTAAGACCGCAGAAGAAAGGACAGCATCAAACTGATTATCATCAAAAGGAATTTTTTCGCCGTCGGCATGCTTAAATTGCGCGGGGTTAATTCCGGGTTGGAGCTGATCAGCGCTTTCTTTCAT
>JBGCFB010000083.1:0-30569 GCA_045106685.1 Bacteroidia bacterium
AGCTCGATCAGTACCAGAAATGGCGCCGCATCGATGGCGGCGACTGGCCAGCGCAATACATTCGCCTGCGCCTTACGGGTGGCGCGATTGGTGAGGTTTGCGTGTATGGGGATTGAAAAAGAGCTCAAAACACTTCTATAATCTGCAATCCCTATTCTGCAATCTCCAGTCCATAATGGATTGGAGATTGCAGAATAGGGATTCTAAACTTTTGAACAAAACAAAACCGCTTCCTACATTCGATTATAATGATTTCTCAAAAAGGTCGTAACCTGATTGTAGATCGGCTTCGTGAATTCAATGAAAAGCTGCTGAGGAGCAGGAGGCATTATTTCACGGCGCTGCTTGACTGACTGTAGGTCTTCATCCGTTAAGGCGCGCTTGTCTCCGTTGAAGTAACCCCAACGCTCTTTCCAGATATGTGTTCCCGGGAACTTACGCTGAGAGATTACGCTACGACGAACAGGATCAAGAATCTGAACATCCATCAAACCGGTAGAAGTAAGCGTTTTCTCAAAAACATGTACTTCTGCTTTCACAGTTCCATAGACATCCTTTTGGACTTCTTCTCCTTTTTCAGTTACAGAAACCTGGCCTACGACCACACTGTCTGATACACGACTCACCACTTTCTCTTTAATCGTCGCTTGCCCTACGACAAAGTCGTCGAAAGCCATGCGTACAACATGATCCGGTTCTTGGCCTGTAGCCTCCAACTCACCTACACCATAGAAATGCACAAAAGGGCTGAAAGTCGTATTGCGCACATATTCTACAATCTGATTTTGGAAAAACTCACTGGTCAGATTAAGCGAACGAGAATGCATAGGAATAGGCTCGACGAGTACATGAACGGTTGCCAAGTTGCGCGATTCCTGCATAAGCTGGTCAGCGTTGCGGAAGTTTGACCGATAGTCCATCGCTACGCCAAAGTGGTCGTACGCACGCTTGGCTGCTACGCGATCTCCCTGACGAGCCTTGTTGAGTTCCTGCTCACCGAGCGCGAAGCGTGCTTCGGCAGCTTTGAGCTGGGCGGCATCAAGGTCCTGACGGTAGTTGGTCGCATTTCCGACGACACGGAGTGCACCAGGCGAACGCTGGATGAGGTTATAAGCACGATCAAGCACTTCATAGTGCGAAGTGATTTGTTCCCAGCGATAGAGGTCTGTGCTTCGCTTTAGTCGTGCAATTTGATCTGTATAATACGTCACCAACTGAGGGTAAGCTTGTTGCAAAGTCTCAACCGCCTTGCGGTTATTAGGGTTGCTCTGAAGGCGCGTTACTGACTGTTCCACGGAACGCATGTAGTCGCCTCGCTGAAGGGCTTGTTTTCCGGCAGAGCAGCCGCATGCAAGTAAAATGATCAGCGCTAAGATGAGGTGTAAAGTTCTGTTCATCGGAGAGTGGATTTGATAGGTTGACGGTTTGGGTGTGTTCGCAAAGATACAAGTCATCCAGTACGAAACACGGAAATAAATACGCTTCGGTCACGTCAGCGTTTGCCTGTATTGTATAAGCGTGACCAATGAGCTAGTATGTGCATACAAATTCTATAAAGATTTTGGGTTTTGTGGCAGGAGTTTAGAGCTTTGCAATATGAAACTCAAAATAGGTCCGCTCACCAATCTCCAGGATGCTCGCTACGGCGCAGCAGTAGGAATGTCATTGATGAGTTTCAGTTTGGCCAGAGGTGACAATAGCAAGCTCTCTGGAGCCACTGTGTGGAATATGTCTCAGTGGCTGGAAGGCCCAGCCCTCGTGCTTGACATGAATGCAGAAAGCCTTGATGAACTCGATGGCCTGGGTGTAGATCCACGTTATTTGAGCTTCCCGCTTGAAGACTATGAGCTCGCGCTATTTAATTATGCTCCAGCCATCATTGTGCTTGCAGACAGCAGTTTGGCGCCTGCCCGAATCGCCGAAATGGTAATGGAAGCGAAGGCTGCCGGACATGAACTAAAAGTCGAAATTGAGCTAAAAGCTGACGAAAGTCCGCAGCAATTTGCACATGTCGCCCCGCATGTCTTGCTTCATTTTGCAAGCCTGGAGCTTGCTGATCAGTTTATTGCGCAGCCGCTTTTTGAGCCTTATGGAATATCATTTGGAAAAGAAGCTGAAGAGGAGCCAGAGGTACTTGACTACGAAAAACTGGACGATATTGCAGCACGCTTTACCGATGTGCATTTGTAGTGTCCGGAACATTGGTCATTTTTCATTCGTCATTTCAGTTGCCCATGATTAATGACTAATGCTCCATGACAAATTACTCTGTCTTATAAACCGAAAGCACAGGGCTTTCTTTTTGCCCTAACACAAACCACAAGCGATCAGGTGAGTAAGGAGCTTGCTGTTTTTTGTATGCAGAAAAATCCCCTTCAAAGCGTGCAATCGACATAAAGTAATCTGCTTTTTTCAAATCGCCTGTAATAAGAATGTGCTGTCTCGTCGTCGTATCAAGCGCAAATTCGTAGTTATATAACCCAGGCAAATACGGCGCTACACACACCGTGACAGTATCCTCCGGGTGAGCTTCGGCGATGCGTTCCCAGCCCTGCTTGAATGAAAGCCCCCAGTAGTCCATTTCATACTGGAGCTTAGGCTTGGAACTTGCAAAAGCATTGAAATAGGCTTGTTGGTTGGGGTGAGCCTGAATAATATATACCAGACTGCTTACAAGCCCCAGGGCCATCATGCCCCAGGCTGCCGCATAGCCCATCCGAAAGGCAGCCTGCTCAATCCTTTTTTTACAATAGCTTCGCCAACGATGAAAGCCTCCCACAGCGAGTAAAAGCAATGGAGGATATATAAAGAAAAGTTGTCGCCAACCGTCGTATAAAATTGAGTCGAGCAGCCACACGGCCAGCAAAGGTCCAAGGCCTAAGCCCAGGCAAATGAGGTCCAACCGCACTGCCGAAGTCCAGGTGGGGCGAAACAGGTTTCGTATCGATCCGACACTTCCCAGAACGATTCCCACAAGCATCATCACGGTATACACCAGCGGAATACTCATGAGCATATATTTGGGCGCATAGTACCAGGGAAGGTCGTCTGGCTTTATAAAGCTCCCCTCAAATAGCACCTGCCCATTCCAATTGTAGCGCTTCATTTGGGTGAAAGCGTAGGAAAAATGCTCCCAGGTATTTTCCCATAAATACGGCCACATCGCAATCGTAAAGAGTACCCAGGCAAAGGAAAAGCTGAAAAATAGCAGCAAGGTCTTGCCGAGCGTGCGACGATGCTGAAGCAATAATAAGATGAGGGTAGCGGTAGGAATGATTAGTCCGATGGGCCGCGCGTTCATGAGAAGCGCGCATGCGAAGGCGTGAAAGATCGCGCGTTTCAAGCTGGGCTTTTCAATCATCAAATCGAGGGAAAGAATGCTCAGTAGATACCAGGCAAGTGTAATGGTGTCCTTGGGGTTTGTAAAAAAGTGTGGAAATAATCGTGGGCTCAGGATCAGTAGCAAAGCTGCCAATACGCCCATTTTCCAATCATTTAATCTCCTTTTCCCCAACACAAACATGCACCACACCCCAATACAGAATACGATATATGTGAGGTAATGCCGCAGTAAAAATTGCCCGCGAGCATCATCTTCGTGGATGCCCAGCATGGTTTCGATGCTAAAACTGGTGACCTGAAAAAAGACGCCGTAAGCGCGATAGAAATATGCATTGAGCTCATCTTTATCCAAATCCTCCCACCCTATCGCTCCTCCTAATTGCTGGTCAATATATTGGGCAGAGACCAAACCATGTTCGCGTTGTACTTTTTCATCCCAGCCTACCCCGAAGTCAGGCACAATCCATAATCCACCGATAAAAGCTAAGGCAGCAAGACTTGCTAAAAGCCAACGACGATAACGGCTGATCCATGTATCAATGTCGCGCAGCTTTTTAAGAATCTGCTCGCTACTTCCAAAGACCCACTTTTTGAGATAAAAATTATACAAGAAGATCGTCCCCGTGACTAGTAGTTTGGCGACGAGTAAGTTTTTTGCAAAAAAAGGAAATTGAACAAGGCCCCAGATGTACAAGCCACTAAGCAAGATCCCGCCTAGCGAGACCATCATGCTTAATATAAACACATCGGAGGTGCGGCCTTCCAGTTTGAATATAAATCGCTTTTGGAGAAAAAAATTAATCACCATCCCACAAAAAGCCGCTACAAGCTGAGCCGCGCCTGGTGCAATTCCCATCGCGGTAAGTGAGAAAAAAACACCGTAATCCACCGAGGTTGCTAACCCGGAAGAGGCTGCAAACTTGAGTTTAGGCACAATGGCCTTTTGCCATAATCGTTGGAACACGTGGTGACCAGTTTCGTGATGAGAGAAATAAGTTAGTATCGCGGATAATTTTGCTTGGGTTGCTAACCTCAGTCAGCGCTTTAAGCAATGTGGTGAAGCGGTTGGAACCTGACAGAGGTTGTGCAGCCGGTCGTGATATTATTGGAACCAAAAGTACGATTTTACTTGAGCGGTCACATCCAATACGCAAAAATACCGCCTGCAATCGCCGCATTCAATGACTCGGCTTTGCCCTTGCGGGGAATCGTAAGTTTTCGATCAGCCAGCAATTTTCTGGCAAACTCGCTTACGCCATTAGCTTCATTGCCCAAAAGCACCCAATCATCTTGCTCAATAATCCCCGGGCCGAGCGCTTTGCCTTCCATATCAGCTAACCAAATACGGTCCTTATTATGCTGAAGCATCTGCTCCCAATCGTTGGATTCGTACACCGGCACCCGAAAGACAGCTCCCATACTCGCTCTCAGCGTCTTAGGATTAAACAGCTCAACCGTTCCCGGGCTACAACATATTCCTTCCAGCCCAAACCAGTCAGCTATTCTCAGCAAGGTTCCCAAATTGCCAGGGTCTTGAATTTGTTCAAGCAAAAAGCCTCGGCCATTAGGAAGCGTATGCTCCCAGGCTGGCATATCCGGAGTGCGCAGTATCGCCAAAACACCCTCAGGAGAATTAAGGGAACTGAGTTTATTAAAAGGATGGTCTTCCAGATAAAAAAGCTTTTCTTCTTGCACCACAAAAGGAAGTGAAGCGTTAGCTTTATACACGTCTTCGCGAACTACAATCGCCTCAATTTCCCAGGAAGCTTGTTCTGCCTCTGACAGCATTTTCCAACCTTCCACCATAAACATTCCTTCCCGTTGGCGGAATTTCCGTGTTTTTAACGAGCTAAAAAGTTTTAGCTTTGCTTTCGATAAAGGCTGCATGCGTTCAAAGCTAAGAAAATACCATTGTTTTAAGGAAAAATCCTCTCATAGTCTGTTAAAGACTAGTGCTTCCGGCACTAATTCTGCAATCGTTAATAGTCAATTTGAAATCGCTAATCCCTCTAAAAACATGCTCATAGGACATAAAAGAGAAGGAATTGACTATTGCAGATTAGCGATTAACTATTTACGAACTAGTGCCGCAGCCACTAGCAGTAGCTGGATGATTTTATTATTGGCGATTCTTTTATCGGCCTGCAATCCCACACGCTTTGTCCCGCAAAATCGCCTTCTAATAAAGTCTGATCCTATCGTAAAAGGCGCCAAAAGCATCAGTACGGAAGGTATTATCAAAACGAAGGCGAATCGGCGAATTCTCATTCCAAAAGCCTACTTATCGCTTTACAACCTCGGTACAAGCTTAAAGGTAGATTCTTCTAGTATCAAAAAGGTGATTAAAAAAGGGGAAAAGCGAGGGCGCTTTTTTGATGGAGTCAGCGACTGGTTACGCAACAGCATTGGCGAACCGCCTATGCTTGTAAGTCAGGAGAAACTGAAGCAGGATAGTCTCAATTTACTTAATGCGTATGCTTCAAATGGCTTTTTTGATGCCTCGGTAGATTATCAAATAGATACGATAATCGGACTTACGCGAAGACGAAAAGCAAATGTGAGTTTTATCGTAAAAGAAGGGAAGCCATTTTATATAAAACGTGTTTTCATTGACATTCAGGATGAGGGTGCAGCGAATATGTACAGGTCTTTTTTCAACAAAAGCCTGACGAAAGCTGGAAAACGCATGTCCTACAACGATATGGCGACTGAGCGGGTCCGCATCGCCAACGCTATGCGTGACAATGGCTACTTCACGTTTTCTCCCAGGCTCATCAACTTTGAGATTGATACTACAGGCCAAGAAGCCGCAAGGCTTGACTCTACGGGTCGATTTCGGCTGTTGGACGAAGTGGCCAGTGATGATAGTTCCAAGAAGTGGATGGACCTTATTCTGCGGATGGATACTCCGCCTGAGCGTTATCGTATCAGGGAGATTTTTGTAGATATCAAAGACCCCAATGTAACCACGACTGTAGGTTTCACTGATCAAATACGCCTCCGTGGGCCTGAACTTGACAAGGAAAGGCGCGAGGCCTATGGTTTAACAGAAGCAAAACTCTCAAGCAATACTGAGCTGACCTTCCTGGTGAGCCCAAGTCTACTTGGTCGCATGCAATTCAACTTTATTGCTGAACGTATTTTTCTTGAGGAAAACAGTCTCTATAATCAGTCGCGTGCTCGTCAAAGTCTAACACGTCTTCAGGAGCTCGCTATGCTCCAATACGCGATCATAAACTACGACGTAATCGACAGCCTTGGGCTTATCGATGTGATGGTAGAAATGCAACTTTCTCCTCAGTATCAGTTTAAGGCTGGTTTCGAAGCTTACAATAACAATTTCAATGGCTCCAACTTCTCGCCTGTGATTGGTGCTAGTTTTGGTATTCGTAACAAAAACACATTTGGCCGGGCGGAATTGCTCGATATAAGTGTTTCTGGCGATGTGGGTCTTTATCCTATCAATGAAAATCTTCAGGGGTTCTTTTGGCAGGTAAATGGAAAAGCTGACCTAACAGTACCACGCTTCCTTCTTCCTTTTCCTAAAAAATGGCTCCCAAAAACATACAGAAACCTAAGTCGCTACAGGCCCAATACGACGATTTCGCTCTCTGTTCTCAATCAGCAGCTGCAGCAGTTTGACCAATTCGAAACTGGGCTAAATCTCACCTATGGCTGGTTTAATAGGAGAGAAAGTCAACAAGAACGAACTCAATTATCCTTCCGGGTTGATATCACTGATATCAATATCAAAGATGAAGTCTTTGCTGAAGAGGTCGCGAACTTACCTGATGCTTCCCGACGAGCCTTTGTACCTCGATTTAGCTCTCCACTTGCACTCACCTATACCAATTCGGATTTTGGCACGACACGCCTACGGAATACTTCATTCTTTCAACTTAAACTTGAAACTGGTGGTCACCTTCAACGGCTTCTAGAAAACTTCTTCAAGGCAGACAGCAGTGGTAGCGATAATCTTTTGCAGTTTAGCGAAACAGGAAATCCACTAGCTTTCGGACAATACATCAAAGCTTCTGTAGAAAATAAATATCAGCTTCCAATCAATGCTAAAAGTATGCTGGTACTGCGTGGCTTGGTAGGCGGCAGTATTCCGATTGGAAAAACGATTATAACACCACCAGAAAGTCGTTTCTATGCAGGCGGAACGAGCGGGATGCGTGGTTGGCTTTCCAGGACACTTGGACCTGGCACTTTCCCGCTCACGGAAATTCAGGACCCTGACGCTGCAGTAAATCTGAGTAGCCTTTTTGCGCTTGGTGGCGAACTTATCTTTGAAGCCAATGCTGAGTATCGACTTGAAGTGTGGGAATATATCGAGATTGCACTCTTTAGCGATCTTGGAAATGTCTGGTTCCACAATGGTCCAGGTGTAACCGATGCTCTCGGAGATTCTGAAAACCAGAGTACGTTTCGATCTTCCAATCTTGCACTTGGTTGGGACGCAGGGTTTGGCGTAAGGTTAGACTTTGACTTCCTCATTATTCGCTTGGACGTAGCTCAGCAGCTTTTTGCTCCAGACCTGGTTAATGATGAAGTACGAAAAGGCTGGGTAGTAAGAGGTCTCAAAGACCTAGGAGGGGAACGGATGCAGTTCAATCTGGGAATAGGATATCCGTTTTAAAGTAGCAGACAATACTGCCTAACAGGGAATTTCTTTTCGGGGTCAATGTTTTGAAATACCTCATCTGGCAAGAAGCCCTTGTATTCCATTCCTAGTTTTTGCATCACGATAGCTGAGGCTTCATTACCCGTATGACAACGTGCTTCAATGAGTTTGATTTGTGGGTAGGTTTCTTGAATGTAAGCTAAAAAAGCGTTTCCAACTTCAGTAACGATTCCTTTTCCCCAGTGGAGTTTGTTAATAATATATCCTATCTCGACGCGATCCTGCTCTTTCCACATCATGCCTATAGTGCCGATCATCCCATGTCCATTTAAATGAATGGCATAGCCGTCGTTTTTGCCTTCAGCGATAAGCCCGCCTATATGCTCAATTACGCGATAGGTATCATCAAGGCTTTTATGTCTTGGCCAATCCATATAGTGAGTCGTCTCCTCATCTGATGCATAGGCATACATCTGGTGAGCATCCGCTTTTTCAAGTCGTTTAAGTGTAGTTCGGGTAGTGAGTATCATAATGAAAAAAATAGGAAGGAGGGTGTGGTGAGCACCCTCCCAAAATGGATATTATAATAAGACCGGGTTTAGGTTCAAAACACAGTCTAGGCTGGGCCTGGTTCTATACCATTCGCAATGGTACGAACAGCCCGTTCAGCTTCTTTACGAGAGCACTGAGTCAGCCTACGATAAAGCCGCTCAGCTCGCTCAGACCCTCTGTATATCAGAGCAATCTGAACCTCACGTACTTGAGGTGGAGCAAGGTTGCGGACGTGTAACATGATTAAAAAAATATCTGGTAAAAAAAGGCAAGCGGAAATAGCTAGGCTAAATTCCGTACAGGAACCAAAAGGCCGGATCAACCGGGTCTGACGATCGCATTTTACTTGTGAGTAAGCGACTTACGAATTTGACATGTAAGGATCGTCTTGTGAAAAATGAGATTAAAAACTTCATGGTGTTTGAATAAAAGTGGTGTGTGGGGAGCGACACGTATAAACCGTGTTATGAGGGTTCAAAGAAAGAACGTTCCGAAAAGGCATAGCTATTCCAGCCCGCCCAGGGAGGCGGATTAGGTAAAAAAAATGCCCGAACTTGAATCAAGTCCGGGCACAGGCAGCAATAGCTGAGTAAGCGTTATCGCGTTTGTTTTAACCTATGCCCAAGACGTTCAATGCAGCAATTATCTTGTCCATACTTATCTGTCTTCTGACCAAGCGATACCGCTGGCAGAGGAGATAGTATGTGTGTAAATCTTAGCATTGTCTAAAAGTATTTGTTTCGGATGCCCAAATATACGAAGCTTCGTAAGCCACAAAGATGATACACTTCCAAAGGTCGGATTTCTTGACTGAACGGTTGGGTAGGCTACATAAACGGAAAAAGCGGACCCAAATGGGCCCGCTTTTTCATTTTTCCGAAATGGAATCTAATACTTAGTTAGTCTTTACAAGACGGTTCAAGTATGACTTACCATTTGCGAAAGTAGTTACGTGGTATGTACCAGCAGCGATGCCAGTCAAAGGAATGTTGATTTTTCCTGAAGCTTTTGGAAGCGATCCAGAAAGAACAACTTTACCATTCATATCAGTAATCTCAAACTTAAGGTCAGTTTCTAGCTTCACGATTGAGCGAAGTGTTGTCTGATCTTCAGCTGGACTTGGGAAAACAACAAACTTGTCATTCTCTGCAAGCTCATCCATTGTAATTTCAACAATCTCTGAGAAAGTTACTGTACCATCAAGGTCAATCTGCTTAAGACGGTAGAAGTTAACATTAGCCATTCCAGACTGGTCTAGATAGTCATAGTTGTTAACGTCTGAAGGATTTTCCTTGCTGTTTACGCGAGAAATTTCTTCAAAGCTACCGTTTACACCGCGCTTCTTCTCAATGATGAAGTAATCATTGTTGATCTCTTTAGCTGTTGTCCATGAAACCTTCACGTCGTGTGCGTTTACACGCTCACCTGTAAAGGAAAGGAATTCAACTGGTAGAGAAACAACACCGTCCTGATAAGCAACTTCATTGTTGTTTGCTGCTGCGTAAAAAGACTGACCTTGCATCAAGTTAGAGTGCAATGAAATGTTTGCAGGTGCGCTATTGTTGATCATGCGCAAAGAAACATGGTACAACTTCGTCATAGAAGTTGGAAGCTCAGTAAGAGCTTGGTTCGTATTCAAACCAACAGCTTGGAGGTTTGAATTTTCCCAGGTAATAGCAGCAGTGTTGCTGGCATTATCAGCTGGGCTCAGAGTGCGATACTTCGGGATACCCGAAGCTTGGTCGTTCAACAATTGAGCTTGATTAACGGTAAGGTTACCGTTTTGCATGACATTGGTTCCAAAAGCAGCAGCGTTGTATGTAAAATACACCATGCCGCGAGTATGATAAGAACCTGCTTGAGTAGCTGCCATGTAAACATCAAACTCATAATTGTTCCCGACGACTTGCTCATTGCGGATTTCAAAATCAACAGCCGCCTGAGCGAATACTGTTGAGTAAGCAAGAGCACTTAGTAGTAGGAGGAGTATGAATTGTTTTTTCATGTCGGTTAAAACTAAATGATTTATTCAAAAATACCAACTATGCGGTATATGAAAATCAATCAGCCTCCGGGCGAGATGCCCGGAGGACTGATTAATGATTAATTCTGACGTGTCGGAGTTTGTGAACCACGACCAGCATTCTGCATCCAGAGGTATACACGGTCTGTGTTCTGAACTTGACCGTTTAGGTCGTAGTCAGCAGCACGGTAACCGGCTGTACCTGCTTGAGGCATCCAGTGCTGTACATCATCAGTGTTCTGTACTTGACCGTTACCGTTAGCGTCACCACCGAAGAGGAGACATACGCCATTGCTATTCAGCTTCTGAGCACCTGAACCGTAGGTTGGGGTGTTTGTAGCTGTAAAGTCAAGTGCAACGTTTGCAGTAGCAAGAACTGAACTAGGAGCTGCAGTCATTACACCAAGGTGTGAACGGTGTGATACTACTACATAGTAATCACCTTCATTCACTGTTGGGAATGCGACAGTAGATGTACCATCAACGTCTACTACATCACCATCACGCTGTAGAAGCGCTGAGCGAGTAGCAACTACGATAGCAGGGTTGTTGCGATCACGGAGTTCAACAGTTACCCAGTCAACGATAGCATCGTTACCAGTTACTGTGAATACCGCAGCAGCAGCAACTTCACCACCACCACCGTTGAGGTGTCCATAACCAAGACCTGTATAAGGCTCAGTTGTTGGCAACAATGTTCCTGAACGGAGATCGTCGCGCATTACACCACTAGTAGCATCATAAGCACCTTCAAGCATAACAACTGGAGCGATACGTACACCACGCTGTGGGTTACGACATCCGTTGAAGTCACCGAAGAATCCACCGTTACCAGTGTAGTTACGTGATGTAGATGTGTACTCGAAAGTACCACCCAAACCGTAATCACCATCCTTACCGTTAGCACCACGGTCACCTTTCTGCCATCCTTCGTTAGGAGTAGCTGAATTTGGTGTCAACAAGAGCACCTCGCCTGCGAAGAAAGTATTTCTAACTCCGAATAGACGGCTACGGCTTGCATCAAGTGTGTAGTACTTCCAAGTCTGGAACTGAGTAGTAATTGGTGTGTAAGAAGAGAACCATGTGTTACCAGCAGCATTCCACTGGGTCCAGAAGGTCTCACCCATTAACCAAATATCAACGATCCAGCGCTTGTTCAAGTCGGCACGATCATAGATCTCACCAACAATGCGAATCTCGCCTGAAGCATACTCAAGTACGCGACCGCCACCATTTGCCCAAGTGTATAGGCTACTTCCTGGGATACCTGTTACACCACCACCAAACTGAGCTCCGAATGAAGCAGACTGGAAGTCAAGGTAATCACAGATGTTGATCAAAGCAGGGTCACTCAAGGTAACGCTGTCTTCTACTGAACATCCAGATACATTGTCAGTAACAGTTACATAGTAAGTACCAGCACCCAAGCCCATAGCAGTTGCCATAGTTTGTGCTTGTGCGTCTGTCCAGAGGTAGCTGAAGTTACCAGAACCACCGGTTACAGTAACAGTAGCATCACCGTCAGTACCACCTACTGTTGAAGGATCAGTACCTGCTACAGAAGTAGTAGGTGCGTCAAATACTCTAACAGTGATTGCATCAGAACCAATAGCTCCACAAGCACTTACTGTCCATGTAAGAGTATAAGTACCTGATGATGGGAAGCTAACAGTAGTAGAAGCAGAAGTTGCACTACCGAATGTTACACCTGCACCTGGAACTGCTGACCACTGGCCAGAGTAACCTGTACCGATTGCCGCAGCATTTACTGTTGTGTTAGCATCTTCAGCACACAGGTCAAGAGGACTTGTAGTGAGGATGTCAGCAGTAATTGTAGGAGCATTCACGGTGATATCAAATGTACATACGTCTGTATTACCCGCAGCATCAGTTGCTGTGTAAGTAATAGTAGTAGTACCGATAGCGAAGCTTGATCCGCTTGCCTGACCTGCAGTCTGTGCTACAGTTGCAGAACAGTTGTCAGTTGCAATAGGAGTAGTCCATGTTGCCACAGCACCACAACCAGCTGCTGGATCAGCAGTCAAGGTCTGGTTACTAGGACATGATGTAAATACAGGGTCGATGTTATCTTCAACTGTTACAGTTGTAGTACATGTTCCAATATTTCCATTAGCATCAGTTGCTGTTACAGTAACTGTATTAGCACCTAGGTTGATACAACCGAACTGGTTAGGACTAACAGTTACACTTGCGATTCCACAAGCATCACTTCCTCCGTCTGAAACCTGAGCAGCAGTAACTGAAGCAAGTCCGTTAGCATTAAGCTGAACAGTTGCAGTGCTACATACTACGACAGGGTTAACGTTATCCTGTACATCAGCAGTAGCTGTACATGTACCAGTGTTTCCGTTTGCGTCAGTTACAGTCAATGTTACTGTGTTAGCACCTACATCAGCACAGCCGAACATGTTCGGGCTAACGCTAAGTCCAGTGATTCCACAAGCATCGCTGCTTCCGTTGTTCACGTCTCCAGCAGCAAGTGAACCAGCACCGCTGGCGTCAAGCTGAACGATAACGTTCTGGCATAGAGCAGTAGGGTTAACATTGTCCTGAACATCTACAGTTGCAGTACATGTAGCACTGTTTCCGTGAATGTCAGTTACTGTCAATGTTACTGTGTTATTACCTACATCAGCACATGAGAAGCTAGACTTATCAAGTGTAGTTGAAGCGATACCACAGTTGTCTGTAGAACCATTATCAATAGCAGCAGCAGTTGTAGAACCGTTTCCAGTTGCATCAAGCTGTACTACTACAGTAGTAGCAATACAAGTAGCGATAGGATCTTCGTTGTCTTCAACTGTGATCGTAAATGATCCAGTAGATGTGTTACCAGCAGCATCAGTAGCAGTGTATGTCACTGTAGTTGTACCTACAGGGAATACCATACCACTTGAATGTGTTGCAGCAAGTGACTCACCAGGACAGTTGTCTGATGTTACGATTACCGACTCGTCCCAAGTAACAACTGCTTGACATACGCCAGGATCATTGTCCTGAGTAATGTTTGCAGGAAGACCTGTGATGATTGGGTTAGTCTTATCTACAACTGTTACAGTGAATGAACACTGATCTGAGTTACCTGATGTATCAAGTGCTTCAAGTGTTTCAGTATAAGGGCCACCTACTGGGAAGTAACCACCTGAACCTAATCCACTTACAAGACCGATAGTCACAGTAGGATCACAACCGTCAGTTGCGCTTGCTGCATATGTGAATACAGCACCACAATTGTTTGCGTCAGCATCGATTGTTGTGTCATTAGGACATGTGATAGTTGGGTTTCCGTTGTCGGTTACCGTTACATCAAATGTACATGTTGCAGTATTTCCACTAGCATCAGCAGCAGTGTATGTCACAGTAGTGATTCCTACTGGATACATTCCGCTAGCGTCAGCAGTACCGTTGAAGTCGTTGATAGGTGCCATCAATGATCCTACGAGCTCGTAGTTATCAACAGCAGCATACCAGTTCCAAGCTTGGTTAGTTCCAGCAGTTCCACCATCTGTGTAGATGAAGCGAACCTGGAAGTTAGCATTGTTGTGAGCAGACACATCAATAGAAGCTGAGCTGAATGGTCCAGGAGTTCCTGCATTCCACTCACCAGCATCGTCGCTTGTGCGTGTCATTACATTCACCCATGCAGTACCATTGTATACCTCAACTTCGAAAGAAGAAGGCTCATCAAAGTCACCGTGACGGTAGTTGTAGTCAAAGTTTAGTGTAAGACCACTATATGCAGAAGCGTCAACCGCTCCTGTTGTGAGCTCACCGCTATCACCTGAACAACCAATACCTAGTGAATCATCACTGAATACTGCCATTGGAGTACCGTTGATGTTACCAGGGCCTCCAAGAGGTCCACCGACAGCATTTACACGGAAGTCCCAACCAGTAGCACAACCAGTTCCTGTATTTGTCCAACCAGTAGGCATTGCAGAATTGTTAAAGTCTGCAGTCTGTAGTGTGATTGGTGTAGCACCAGTACCACAGTTATCGTATGCAACAGCAGCAGGAACATTTACCTGAGCATTACATCCGGTTGTTGCCATCATAGTGATGTCAGCAGGACATACAACTACTGGATCTTCAGTATCATTCACTGTTACAGTAAATGAACAAAGAGCAGTGTTTCCACTTAGGTCGCTAACACGGAACGCATTCAGTGTAGTACCTACAGGGAATGATGAACCTGATACAAGACCACCAAGCTGTACTGGCTGTACAGAAAGTGCGATGTTAGACAATGTAGTGGTTGCTGCACCTGAAGTAGCGTCGAATGTGTTTGCAACGAATGCAAATACATCACCAGAGCGTACTTCAATAGATGTAGAGCCACTCTGTACAGAGTCTCCAGTATTAAACCCGTTATCACGTGTTAGACGAACAAAGCCACTACCATTCAGGCTGTATCCGAAGCGGTCAGGGAAGCTTCTGTTGAAGCCTTGGAAGGCGTCAATGTCAGATGTAATGTAATCCCAGTCGAAGCTCAAGATTCCATCGGCCTGAACAACAATACTTAGAGTACCAGCAACTGGAACACCATTGTTCGAGCTAGTAATCTTGATGCTATCTGGAGCGTCTGAAATATCAACAGAAGCGTCACCGCCACCGTTTGTAAATGTCCAGTTACCAGGATTAAATACTCCCTGGAATCCAATTACACCAGTACAGTTATCAGCAGCAGAAACTGCATAGGTTACACTAGCGCTACATGCACCAGGATCGTTGTTTACAGTAATGTCTGCAGGACAAGCGATTGTTGGATTCTCATTATCAGTTACAGTAACGTCAAATGAACATGTAGTTACGTTACCCCAAGGATCAGTAGCAGTGTACGTCAATGGAGTTGTACCTACCTGGAAGACTCCACCAGTAGGAACATTGTTAGTAAGGCTAAGTGTACCTTGAGATAGTGGACCACCACCATCACAGTTATCTTCTGCAACTACGTTTGGAAGAATAACCTGAGATGTACAGAAACCAGGATCTGTATTTACAGAAATGTTCGCAGGAGTTGTAGTAGCACAATCAACACCGTTCACTTTGATTGTTGGGAACTCAATGTCCTCAACAGTAATAGTGAAGCGACAAGTATCAGTGTTACCTACTTTGTCAGTAGCAACATACTCTACAGTTGTAATACCTACAGGGAACAATGCAATACGACTTGCACCAAACGCGATTGGGCGAATAGTTGGGTCGCTAAATAGCTGCTGGATATTGTCTACCATACAGTTATCAGTTGCTGTTGGAGCTGTCCAACCTGCCTGCTGGTAACAGTCACCTGTTACGTTAGGTAGTACCTGATCTGCAGGACAACCTACAACCTGAGGATTTTCACAATCGTTGATTGTTACTGTCTGAGATGTAGAAGAGTTGTTACCACTCTGATCTTCAGCGTAGAATACTACAGTGTGAGTACCTACAGGATAGTTGTAAGAAGCATCAAGTGAGTTCGTACGAACAATCGTTGTAAGTCCTGTGTAACCTGCCCATGGCTGAGCGTTGATAGTAATTGTTGTAGAAGTTGAATCTACAGAACAGTTATCATCTACTGTTGCCATGTAACCCATTACGTCGTCAGAACATACTCCAAGATCATTACATGATGTTGTGTCACGAGATGTGATGATTGGATCATCAGTATCTTGAACAGTTACATCTGTAGTACAAGTTGAAGAGTTACCATTTACATCAGTTACAGTCAATGTGATTGTATTCACACCAAGATCACCACATGTAAAGGTAATAGCCTGAGCACCGTTGATGTCAGTAGACTGAACAGCACAGTTATCTACGCTATTGTTGTCGATGTCACCAACTACGATACCTACTGAACCAGCACCACCTGCAGCATTTGAAAGCGTAACAGTGAAGTCAGCAGCACAAAGTGCAGTTGGATCAATGTTATCTTCAACAGTTACAAGGGCAATACAAACTGCAAAGTTGTTGTAGTTATCAGTTACTGTAAGTACTACATTATTCACACCTACGTCTGAACAATCAAAGTCAGTAATGTCAAGCACATAGCTTGAAATACCACATGCGTCAATGCTACCATTATCGATATCAGCAGGCACGATTGTGCGAGTGTTACCAGTAGCATCAAGCTGTAGCGTGATATTCTGGCAAATAGCAACAGGAGAAACCTCGTCGCGTACGTCAACTACAGCAATACAAGAGTCTACGTTTCCGCAAAGATCTTCAGCATAGTAGGTTACGTTTTGGTTACCAATATCAGCACAGTTGAATGAAGTAGGCATAACCCACTCACGTGATACAGAACAGTTATCGCTTACACCAGCTTTTACAGAATCAACTGTTACTACCTGGTTTCCTGTAACGTCAAGCAGGATATCTGCTGTCTTACAAAGAGGGGTAGGAGCAATAGTGTCTTCTACTGTTACAGTAGCAGTACATGTTCCAGTATTTCCAGACTGATCAGTTACTGTAGCTGTTACAGTGTAAGCAGCACCACAGTATGCACCTGAACAGCTAAATGTGCTCTGGTCGAGTGTTGTGTCAACTACAGAGCAGTTGTCAGCAGAACCAGTAACAATGTCAGCAGGCGTGATGCTTACTGAACCATTAGCCATGTCTGAAAGATATACAGTGATATCTTGAGTAGTACATGTAGGATCGATATCGTCAATAACAGTTACAGTAGTATTACATGTATCAGTATTTCCGCTTGGATCCGTTACTAGTAATCTTACAGTATTGTTACTTCCAAGATCAGCACATGTGAAGCCAGCATCATTTCCGAATGGCAAGAATGCGCTACCACCGCTACCAGGATTCTCACGAGCAATTTCGTAAGTCATGATTGAGCAGTTGTCAGTGCTTCCACCGTCAATGTCGTTTCCAGTTACAGTTGCATTTCCAGCAGCATCAAGTGATACTACAAATGGCTTACATACTGCGTTAGGATCTTCATTGTCGAGAACGGTTACGCTTACAGTACAGAAATCAGAGTTTCCTGCACGATCAAAGATAGTCTGAGTAACAACTGTTGTTCCTACAGGGAAATTATCTACTGCCTGAGGAGCGTTGCTTGTTACACCGTTGATAGTCCACTCGGCTACCAAAGTAGTTGTAAGACAGTTATCACCGTTTGATGGAACAGGAACGATAACGAATGCTTCACATACTCCTTGAGGAGCTACTACAGTGATTTGACCGCTAGAAGGACGACAAGTCAATACAGGATCAATTGTGTCTCTAACTGTTACCAAAGCAACACATGAGTTGTCAGCATTTCCTGACTGGTCTACACTTGTTAGTGTTACTGCGATAGGCGGCTGAGCTGGACGAGTAAGATCATCTTGATCAAATACGTCTTTGCTTAGCGACTGGCTCACAATAGAACAGTTGTCGTAGCTAAGTCCCATATCAATATCAGAAGGTACGATAGACGCAGCACAGAACTGGTCAAGGTATACAGTGATATTGTTACAGTTTGTAATCGGAGCACGGTTATCAACAACAGTAACTGAACCAGTACATGTATTGGTAGAGTTGTTGTAGATATCTGTGACTGTCAAAGTAACTGTCAAAGGAGCACCAATATCAGAACAGTAAACTGTGTCGATGTCAACGATTGCTGTATCGATACCACAGTTATCCATCCAAGTTCCAAGATCACTAGGCTTGACTACTGCGAATCCGTCTCCACCGGGGAAACCAGCCGACTGGCTAAGGCTCTTAGTGATAGAAACATTTCCACAAGTAACAACAGGAGCTTCGTTATCAGTAACTGTTACAGTCACAACACAAGTAGCATCACCAGCAGCAACTGAAGGATCAGAAGCAGTGAGTGTTACAGTAGTAGTTCCTACTGGATAAACACCGCCAATGTCAGAACCGCTTGTTGAAACATTATAATCATTTAAGATTGTGATGTTCGCAGCAGCAGCACAGTTGTCAGAAGCAGTCAGTACTGTAGATGGCAATGTTGCGCTACATAGACCAGCATCATTATTCAATGTGATAGCAGCAACAGGACAGTTATCAAAGGCAGGAGCCATTGTGTCTTGTACTGTGATCACCTGTACATCAGTGTCCTTGTTTCCGCAAGTATCAGTTGCAGTCCAAGTACGTGTGATTGTATAGTTGTAGTAATCAGAAGCAGAAGCATCTGCACCTTGAGTAGAAACGTCAGCCCATGTGATATAGAATCCATAAGATGAACAGTTATCTGTACCTGTACCCATACCTGTGTTAGCAGGAGACTGGTCGTCTTCACAATCAATTGTGATAGCAGCAGGAGCAGTAACTACCGGATCTTCAAAGTCACCGATTACAATCTTAACAGAGTCAATGGTCTTATTTCCACAACGGTCAGAAATACCATACTTGCGCCATACGATCTGAGGACATGATAGGCCTTCTTTACGATCTCCCAACTGGCAGAAAGTAGAAGCAACCAAGTCACAATCATCAGAAGATGTACCACCAGCTGCCATGAAGTCAGCAAGTGAAGAGAATGGAGCAGCCTCAGCAAGTACACAAGCAGTATCGGTTGCGATACCAGAAGCGTCAAACATCGGAGGAGTAGTATCGTGGATACCAATCTTCTGTACACACATTGCTGTGTTTCCAGCTTGATCTGTGATAGTCCATGTACGTGTTAGGTAAATGGTATCAGGACCGATGCATGGAGAAGCATAGTTAGGATATGTGTCTTCGTAAGTGATAACAGGCTGTGTACAAGTAGCAGCACAGTCATTGCTATTATCTGTTCCCGTTGCCATTCCAAGAAGGGCAGGAGCCATAGTAGTAGCAGTATCACCTTTTACGTAGCTAGCTGAGCAATCGATGATTGTATCAGCAGGACAAACAATCATTGGATCTTCGTCATCGTTGATGCGGAATACCAATTTAGCAACTTCAGTATTACCACCACAATCAGTAATGGTATATGTGATCTCGCTAAGGTCTCCGTCACATCCTGTGAAGAAGTCAGAAGAAACAACAGAAGGTACAATAGACTCAACTTTACAGTTGTCAGCCCACTCAAGTACGCGGATTACGTTGTCTGGCTGACCAGCCTGACGTACAGTAAGATCCATTTGACCTGCGTAGTCTCCATTGTGTGTCCAATCTGGGCAGTTCATGTAGTTCTGCTCAGTAATGGTAGAATCAGGAACTTCAGCTTTACAACCGAAACCTGCAGCAGTAGCACTTGATGTGTAAACATCAATTGTGTCAGGAGTAACAAATGTGAACACAGGGATCTCATTGTCCTCAATAACAACACTCTTAGTACAGCTAGTAATAAGACCAGTGTTACCACCACCATTCTGGTGACCTTGCTTGTCTTTTACATATAGTGTAATGTCGTATGATCCTTTAGGAAGCTTAGCTCCAGCAAGTGAGATCGTTCCGAATACAGGAACGTTTACACCAAATGAACCCTGAGCGTTTTGCTGAGAATACTCACCCTCAAATCCTGAGAATCCAACGATATACGTACTGTCACAGATCGTGTATGAGTACCATATAGAATCTACTTCACAGTTATCACTGATAACACGTGGAGCGAAGAATCCAGCTGGAGCAGTTGCATAACACTCGCCTGCGTCTGTAGAGAAAGTAGCAGTATTCGCTACATCCAGAGGGCAGATAAGTACTGGAGGCAAGCAGTCTTGAACTGTTACGTTAGCAGAACAAGTATCACTATCTGTTCCGTTAGTAACATACATATCAACTGTCTGCACACCAATATCAGCACATGTGAATGTTTTCTGAGAAACATCAAATGAAAGGTTACCTGAAACACTGTTACAACCGTCAATAGAACCGTTGTCAGTAGCGTTAGAGTTAATCTGGATAAATCCGCTGCTGTTCAAGTTAACAGTAATGTCTGCACAAATAGCGATTACACCGTTTGTGTCAACATTAACCTGATTAGAAGGACCTACATAGGTACAACCGTTCTGGTCAACAACATTCATTACCTGATACTGTCCAGGAGTAGCACCAGAACTAGGCATTACACCGCTTGAGTCATCAAGTGGCCAAGGATTAACAGCTACAACGTTTGTGTAATTGTTAGTTCCGTCAGTCCACATAACAGTCCAAGGACCTACTCCGTCGAATGTTGCCATTACATTTGGAGCGCGGTTAGTTGGAGGACAAATAGCACCACCACCTGTTAGAACTGCATTTGGCTGAGGATTAACAGTTACTGTAAGTGTAATGCTAGCATTACAAACATTTCCGTCACCGTCAGGATCAGTTGTAAACTCATATGTGAACTGGTCACCGTTACGTACATTCTGAACTGCATTAAGAGCAGTATCAATAGGTGTACCGCTTGCAGCAGCACCTGCGTACCAAGAACCGTTACCAGGAGCGTTTCCGCCGCCACCAAATGTTACATTGGCGTCAACTTCGTTACCAGGAATGTTAGGCATATAGTCACGAAGATCAACAACTGCACCACCTGCAAGATTAGTTCCTACTGTTTGAGCACAAACAGCTGGAGCAGGCATTGGAGGAAGAATTGGAGCTTCGTCAAGGTTAATGACAAGTGTGTCATTTGTTGAACAACCAGCACCTGTTACATATGTATAGTAGAAAATGTCACCATTTGAAACAGACTGAACACCAGATACAGGACCTGTTGCACCATGTGATGAGCGGTACCATGTACCAACACCAGGAACAGGACCATTCAACTGAGTAGGAGTAACGCTAGCAAGATTAATGATAGCACCGTCTGAACAAAGGTCAAATGTGTCAAGGTCAGTAAACAATGGAACAGGCATAAGGGTGTCTGTTACCATCATCGTATCTGACTGACAACCATATAGAGGGGTTGTATCACCAAGAGCAATCACTTTATAAGTAGCGATTACTGGTGCACCAGATGTGTTTACAAAGCTGTCACGGATATATACCTGACCCAATGGGAAGGTAGAGTTGTAGACAAAGTCGCCATAGTCTTCCTGGTTATTGTTTGGCTCAGGAGTACCGTTGCTATTTGTTCCACCGTAAAGCTGTCCACCATTTGGCATAGCAGCAGCACCAGCGTAATCAGTAAATGCAGGACCTCCCCACTTGTATGCGATCGCGTTGATCGAACCAGCAGTAGTAGAAAGTGCATTGTTTGTTGTCTGACCTGAACAGATCTTGTCTGAAAGGTTTGACTCGATAACTGGACCTGGATTTACAGTGATTGTAGCCTGGCCAGAAGCACTACCACAAGCATTTGTATAAGTCACGTCGATAGTAACATCGAGAGGACCAGCAGTTTCATTCTTGATATTATTGATACAGTACTGAGCAGTAGCACCTGCCATTGTAAATGCACCAGTATCACCTTCAGCAACAAGGCCAGCGGCCAATGTTACAGCATCCAGTGTCCAAGCACCATCTGTAAGACCATTGTCAAGTGTGAAATCTACACACGCTGACTCTAGGTTACATGCAACAGCGTCTGTATTAGATACTGTAGAAGGAGCAGGAGTAATAACAACAACGAAAGTGTCTAGAGGACCTTCACAGTCATTGAGTGTAGCACCACTTGGAGAAGCGATATATGTTACATTCAAAGGACCAGTAGTAGTATTAGTATATGTATGGTTGGCAATATCTCCAGCCTGTAGGAAGCCAAGCTCACCTGAAGTGCTAGGAGTAGTACCGATTACATAACCAGGACCTGAAGGAGTTGGAGCAGCAGGATTTGCAGCAGCAACCAAACCACCATCAATAATTACTTCAACGTTAAATCCGTCAGCAGCAACAGAAGCAGGATCAACTGCAAGTGTTACACCAATAGCAACATCGCTACATACAGGACCTGCATCAGCCATGTTCATAAATGGAACGTCGTCAGCGATAACGGTATATACAATTGTGTCAGCACAGATAGGATCAACAAAAGGATCATCCTGATTTACTGCAACAATATAGTATGTCTTCGTTCCTTCTGCGATTACCTCAATTGGGTAGTTAGGGTCATTCGCAGCAGGTCTACGACCAGCAAAAGCGCCAGTAGCTGAAGGGAAGTTATCAATAAGGATACCACCAGCAAGTGGATCACCTATGTAGAAATACCACTCATCAGCATATGAGAATGGAGTTCCTGTTATACGCCATGAAGAGTCACGCACAACATCAGCAAGGTTAATAACAATACCTGGACAGACAGTTGTGTCTGCTGCAAGCGGGTTATCAGCACCTGGAGCACGCGCATCAAGTTCTAGCATCGGCTTAGGTGTTACATAAACACCAACAGCTGTAGGAACACTCTGGCATCCGTCGATCCACTGTGTTACATAAAATGTATCAGCAGCGTTAACATTAGCACCAGTGAAAGCAGCAGAACCTGCGATGAGGTCAGCGAGGGTTGCTTTCGTAGTCATCATAGAATCGCTATAGTAACAAAGGCTATCAGCAGCAGGAGCATATCCTGGAGCCATTTTAATGTTAGCCTCTACAACAGCAGCATCTACAGTTTGATCAATACAGAAAATGGTACGAACCTGGAAGTGTGAACCTACCATACAGTCAATACCAAAACCACCACTAGGAGTTCCTACAGGGCCTGGATCGAGTGGACAGTTGTAGCTCATGATTGTATCAGGAGTACCTTTAAGTGTAATCTTAGTAGGAGCACTCTCACAAGCAGGAGATAGCGCGCCACCATATGTTACCCAATACTCAACAGGCATTCCTGGAGCAGGCATAGGTAAGATATATGGAGTAGCTGTTACACCTGGCTCAAAAATCTGAGTAGTAAGATTTGCATCAGAGTACCAATTTAAATCTTCGCCATCTGTTACAGTAGCAGGAGCGCCACTTAGAACAGCAAAGGTTACGATGTCAATACCTGCAAAAGGAACACAAGTCATAACAGGATCTACAACCGGAGCTGTAGGCACATCATCAATCTTAATACAAACAGCAGCACTACGACAAGCGCTACCAATGTTGATACCATAATAAGTACCAGGACCATTGATGCCTGAAGCTTGTACAGTAAGGAGTGAATCTTCATACCAGATGTCAACAACAGGATCAGCAAAAACTGAATTGTTAACGAGTGTATCAAGATCAATACCTCCTACGATTGGGTCTGGGCAGAATACTGCACAGCCATCAACCATGTTAAGTGTAGAGATATAACCTCCTACAGAACCTGGAGTAGCAGAAAGACCGCGTACTGTCAAGGTTGCTGGGCTAGTCTCACATCCATTTGCATCCTGAACGGTTGCGTAATAGGTGCCAGGACCAACACATCCTCCGATACTGTTAAGATCGAGAGGAACGATGAGGCTAATGTCATGGTACCATTTAAAAACGCCTGGTACACTGTTAAGCGCAAAACAACCAGTTGCGGATGAAACACACACTAGACCACCATTAGGTAGTGTAGGAGGAACACCGCGCATAACGAAAGAGACTGGCGTAGCGGCAGCAGGGCCACCTGGACAGTCTACATTGCGAGTGGTTGTATTCGCAACACCAGTAGAACTAGTGTCCGAATAAATAATGTAGTAGGTGAATCCAGCATTCACCCGGGTTGAAAGGACAGGATCATCTAATCCTGGTGTGTTCGGCAACTGGTTGTCTGAATACCAGTTGATGTGACTACCCAAAATCGTAATGTCGAAGGTCGCACTATCAACACAATACACTGATGGCATTGGAGGAGTTGAATTAGTAGGACACTGCGCATTCGCTTGGGTCATCAGGCCGAAGTACATTCCTACCATACAGCAGAGCACGGAGGTTATGTAAGTAATCTTCTTCATGAAAATGACGTTAGTGAAAAAATCAATTAGCAGTTACAATTAAAAGAAAGACAAGTTGTCTTAGAGAGTCCGTTTTCAATATCTATTTGCACCAGGACCCCCGAGTTCGATCCCATACCGGCAAAAAGAAATGCATTAAAAATTTCTTTGGTAAGCGTGATAGCCGATATGGAAAAATCAAAAAGAACGGAGTGAATGAACTCAATCATTCGGTTGTATTGTAAATCTGGAAACACGACGGCGACACGGAGAATACCAGATGCCGCCATCGCGCTTACCATAATTTTCTGAGCGAAAGTTCTAAACGCAGAAAAGCCAGCCCCCGAGTGGGAAGCCAGCGTACACCATGCTGAAAACGCGGGTGCGATTAAATGAATTTTGTTACTCATGCGAATGCAAGAAAAACTCTGCGATTATTTGAACTGTGTTTTCGATTGCGATTTTGAATCAAAAACAACTTGCTAGCAAAGGTATAAAAAGTAAGATTTTTTCCAATGGATAAAGCCAAAATAATACCTAACTTTTTTACCCCCAATTCAGCAAGTAGTCCAAAAGGGGCAAAAACAGCCCAAATTCACTGTTTTTGCACAAAAGGCGCATCGAAAGTTTTTTTCACACATACTGTTTTTGGACCTAAAATAAGGGCATTTATGGGGTAAGAAATTATACAATCACTCCCCAAATTGAGTGCTATCAAGGGTAAGAAAGGTTTGAAAAAAGAGGTTTTTTGAAAGGCAAAAAATGAACACCCCGAAATTTAGCTCCCAAATTGGACGACACTGAAGCCGTAATGAAGCCCTTCAGCGCTTTGCAGCGGACGTGCTTTTTTTCGTGTAGAAACCATGACGGAATCGAGGCCGGCACGAATAAACTCACGCCGAAGTACTTCCAGATTCTGCAAAAACAGGAGATGATCGTCTTCTGTCGAAAATACCTCAATAAATACCGGTGCATATTCCATCGACTGTACACTTTCATGAACAGCTTTTTTAACGATATCAATATCTATAGAGCCATCGATATCAATAGCATCTTCGTTAAGTACAAAACATTGAACACTGTCGATATCATTTTGAGTACTGATGATTACTGAAAGTCGATCATTGATTCCGGCAGGACCGCCACAAGCAGCCATTACAACAATGAACATTACACATATCCAACATTTCCCAGAACCAGTGATCCACTTAAGCGCTTTAGACATATTCATTTTAAAATAATTCCCTTGTAAAGTCCAGTCATTTAAAACAAAAAACAGACCATTTAAAATCAGAGATTTTTTTATCCATAGGAAGCTAGCCAAATACCTTCATACTTTTGTAAAAATAACCATGACTATGCGCTTTTACCGAATCGTAATTCTTCCTCTCATTTTAATCTTGATATACCCAAACCAGGGAAACACACAGCAACAATTCCAAGCTAACGGCACATGGCGTACTTACCTTAGCCATGGATCGGGAAACTGGTCTGTAAAGCAAGGAGAAAATGTCTACACAATCACAAGGGGCGGCGTTTCTGTATATAATATTGCAGAAAATTCAATCAATACGCTCAGCACAGTCGATGGCCTGAGCAGCATAGACCCATCTACTATTTATAAAGATCCATCAAGTGGTCGGGTATTTATTGGATACACAGATGGCAGCATCAATTACTTTTCGGATCATATCGACATTGGCTCCCTGACAGACATTCGCCGAAGCACCACGTTTACCCGAAAAGGGATTCGTGACTTCGTTGCAGGGGATGGAAGGCTGTTTACCGCAACGGATTTTGGGATTCAAATTTTCAACCTTGAATCATTAGCACCCATCTCAACCGTCTCCAAAATAGGGCTTAAGAATCAACCAGCCCTGGAGGTTCTTTCCGTTGGATTATCACAGGGGCGCGTATGGGCAGCAATGGGATCAAAGGGGCTTTATTCAGCACCAATCAGTAGCCCAAACTTGAGCGACCCATCTATATGGGTTCAGGAGGATACCCTTAACGGTTTTCCGGAAGAATCCATTAATGAAGTGACTAGTCTTGGAGACGAACCATATGTCTTATCTAGTTCAAAAGTGTATGTCTTAAAAGACACTGGATGGGCTGTAGCTCCACGGCTTGATCGCCAATTTGAGTACCTCGATGTACAAGACGGCTATATATCAGCCGGCAGATTCGGTTATTTCATCTCATATAGCGAAGGCGTCAACAATGTGCGAACAGTAAACTACTCCGGAGGATCAATCGAACATGCACTCATCACAGATGACGTAGCGTATGTTGCGGACCTGTTTTCGGGAGTTCGAGCATACGACTATGAGCCACGGAGCTTTCGCGATATCACTCCAGATGGCCCAACGAATAACAAAACATTCAGGATTGCGGCTGGAAATGGCGAATTCTACATCGCTCCACGTGGACATGATGAGACAGGTGTTCCGATTGCCGATGCATCCGGAATTTATCACTACAATGGAAAAGAGGGCAAGTGGACCATCCTCAATCGTGACAACGGAGGACTGTCACCTGATCGCACTAATGATAAATTCGCCAGAGCCCTTTATGATCCCAAAACACGCACAGCATATCTAGGCTCCTGGGGCAATGGGCTTGCAATTCTCCGCGACGGAGAGCTTCTGGAAACATTCAAATGTGACAATTCGGCCCTAAACCTTATTTCTAAAGACACATGCGACCCACGAGACAACTCAGAAGCCAGGGTCAGCGGCATGGCGCTCGACAGCAAAGGCGATTTATGGGTGAGTCTCTCCCTGGCAAGAAACCCACTTGTGGTACGAAGAGGAGATGACAGCTGGGAGAGTGTTAATGGCCGAAGGTTCCCATCTGGTAATTTTTTCGACCTACTGATTGATGACTTTGATACAAAATGGATGCAAAGTCGACTTGGCGGTCTCTATCTCTTCAATGAAAACGGAGACCTCAATGACCAAAGTGATGATGCAATCCTGAATCTACGCGCCGGCGCAGGCCAAGGAGATCTTCAAGCAGTAAACACGCGTTCTTTTGCCAAAGACAAAGATGGCTACATTTGGATAGGTACCGATAAAGGTATCACGGTCTTTTATGAAGTATTTAGCCTAAGCCAAGGTACGATTGTGGATGGCGCTTGTCCCGCATTCGAACGCAGATGCCTCTTGCGCGATGAACAAATCAATGCAATTGCTGTTGACGGAGGAAATCGCAAATGGATCGGCACAAGCAATGGCGTATTTCTGATATCACCAGAGGGAGATGAGCTCCTTCAGCAATTTACCCAAGAGAATAGCCCCCTTATCTCGGACCTTATATATGACATCGCTATTGATGGAAGTACAGGCGAGATATTTTTTGCTACAGACAAAGGCACGATCTCCTATCAAGGTGATGCGACAGAAGCCAGCCAGAACTGTGACCAGGTCGTTGTATACCCCAGTCCGGTACTACCAGAATACGAAGGACTTATCACTATACGAGGAGCAGCGGCAAACTCAACCGTTCGCATTACATCTGTGTCAGGATTGCTTGTAAAAGAGATTGAATCGCAGGGCGGAACAGCGACATGGGACGGGCGTGATGTGTATGGAAACAAAGTTTCCTCGGGCATTTATTTGGCTATTATTAGTGATGATGAAGGCGAAAAAGGATGTGTTGGCAAATTTTCCATAATTCGTTAATGTGTATTTTATAAAAAAGACTACAGGAGAGGATTTTCGGACGCTTGGCTTCTTTTTGATTCCTGTCCCATTCCTGATCTATCTTTTATACATAATCCCAAGGGAAGCCAGTCTGGCAGTCCTTGGGATATTTTCTTGTTTGTTTATTTGGCACGGACTAATCTACACAAAGCTCCCCAAGATCCCCTTAAAGTGGATCATCCTGGCTGGACTCGCCTATCGCATACTTGCGGTTCCACCAACCCCTAGTCTTTCCGACGACTATTTCCGATTTTTGTGGGACGGGCAATTGCTTATTCATGGAGAAAACCCATTCTCAAGACTCCCAGAAGACATTAAGCCAACAGAATACGCAGCACTAGGACTCCAACAAGGCCTTTATACAGGATTAAATTCACCTTCATATTTCACCATTTATCCTCCTGTCAATCAGGGCTTTTTTGCATTAGCAGCAGCGATAGGCGGCGACAATATACCTCGCGGATTATGGGTACTAAAACTCGCAATCCTACTTGCAGAGATATTGAGTTTTTGGTTTTTGTACAAACTTTTATGTGCGTGGAAAAAGCCGACATGGTGGCTTGGACTGTATGCATTGAATCCATTAGTGATCGTAGAGCTTACTGGAAATATTCACTTTGAATCATGGATGATATGTGGCATCCTCGGTAGTTTATATTTTTTACAAAAACATAAAATTATCATTTCTGCCGTTTTTTGTGGGATAGCAATCGCGAGTAAGCTTCTTCCTATCATGTTTTTCCCACTCCTGATTCCTGTGCTTGGCTGGAGAAAAAGCATCATATATGGAGCAGTTGCAAGCCTGGTAGGCTTCGTGGGTTTTTTAGCATTACCGCACCCAGAAGCAGTCTTTAACATATTGGAAAGTGTCGGCTTGTACTTTGAAAATTTCGAATTCAATTCGAGTATTTATCAATGGTTAAAATGGGCCGGCATTCCTCATAAGCTACTGGGAAAGACGCTCCCGCTTCTTGTGATACTGAGCATCCTCTATATGACATGGCGAAGCAAAGACAAAGGGCTCAATATTCTTGCGCGTAACATGCTTATTGCTTTAAGCTTATATTTTATATGTGCACGCATCGTGCATCCTTGGTACATCACGACTCTTGTGGCACTAACCAGTCTTACACAACTGCGATACCCGCTTATTTGGACAAGCCTTTTGCCCATTACATACCTCACGTACGAAACCACTTTATACCAGCAACCCTATGCGCTTATGAGCCTGGCATACATCGTTCTGGCTATTTATACATTTTTTGAAATAAAGCAACTGCCTGATAACCAGGCGCTAAGCTCAAAATATCACAGTCCGTGAACTGAAAGCTGCAAAAGTCAATCCTATCCTGTATTTTTACGCGGCAACTCGCTACATGGAGAATAACTACATCGTATCAGCCCGAAAATATCGACCAGGCACATTTGCCTCGGTCGTGGGACAGTCTCATGTCACCAATACGCTCAAGAGTGCTATACTCATGCAGCAATTGGCGCATGCATATCTGTTTTCCGGGCCACGAGGAGTAGGCAAAACTACTTGTGCGCGTATTCTTGCAAAAGCGATCAACTGCGAAGACCTTCAAAGTGACGGAGAGCCTTGCAATGCTTGTGAATCATGTAACTCCTTCAATGAAGGAAAGAACATTACGATCCACGAATTAGATGCAGCATCTAATAATAGCGTAGATGACATTCGAAACCTGATCGAACAGACGCGCTATATGCCTCCAGCTGGCAAAGATGGCAAGCCTCGACGCAGTGTTTATATCATTGATGAGGTTCACATGCTCACGCAGGCGGCATTCAATGCTTTTCTCAAAACGCTTGAGGAACCGCCAGCACATGTGCTCTTTATTCTCGCTACGACAGAAAAGCATAAAATCCTCCCCACGATCCTTTCGCGTTGCCAAAAGCACGATTTCAGAAGAATCAAGGTAGAAGATATCGCTCAGCACCTCCAGTATATTACTGATCAGGAGAAAATCGAAGCAGATTTGCATGCGCTCCAGCAGATTGCCCTCAAGGCAGACGGAGCCCTGCGAGACGCACTCAGCTTGTTCGACCAGCTCGTAAGCTACAGCAGTGGCAAACTCAGCTATGAGTCTGTTTTGGAGAATCTCAATATCCTTGACTATGACTACTATTTCAAAGTAGGCGAAGCGATGCGCGCCGGAGGGCATAAAGAGTTACTTCTTTTGCTGAACGAGGTTATCGAAAAGGGATTTGAAGCAAAAGACTTCATTGTGGGCCTTACGGAACACTTTAGAAACCTGCTCGTCAGTCAGACGCCTGAGACCGTCAATCTCCTTAACACTTCTGAGAATGTCAAAGCGCGCTACCTGGAGCAAAGCCAGAGCCTTGCGCCAAGCACATTGCTCAATGCATTTAATCTGTGCAGCGAAGCTGAGCGCCACACAAAATCAACGGGTAGCCCAAGGCTCGTGGTCGAGCTTTGCCTCGTGAAACTTGCCCATTTGGATGCTGTTGTAGCTGTTATGGCGAATGGGGGAAACGAACAGGCTGAAAAAAAAAAGCACTAGCGCAAATCCCGC
>JBGCFB010000084.1:0-59347 GCA_045106685.1 Bacteroidia bacterium
ACGTTCACGAAGGATAGTTTCCAACCGTGCAATAGTACGGCGGGAGCATTTGATATCCGAAGGGTTTTCAATTGCAGATACAGCATGATTCAGACGGAAGCGGAGCAGTTTGTCACGCTCGTCTGTAAGCCGGGCTCGCAATTCCTCGGTAGTCAGGTCACGAATTTCACTTGATTTCATGATGCAATATTAATTTTCCTGGAGGTCTCTACGAGTGACCAGTTTTGTTTTTACCGGAAGTTTATTAGCCGCAAGTCGAAGGGCTTCACGGGCTACGCTTTCAGGAACTCCATCGAGTTCAAAGAGAACACAACCTGGCTTTACAGGAGCCGCCCAATACTCTGGAGAACCTTTTCCTTTACCCATACGAACCTCTGCAGGTTTTTTAGTGATGGACTTTGAAGGGAAAATGCGAATCCAGAACTTTCCTTCACGCTTCATTGCACGTGAAATAGTAATACGGGAGGCTTCGATTTGGCGAGCCGTAATAAAACCATTCTCAAGGGTTTTGAGGCCATATGAACCGAAGGAAACTTCGTTTCCACGGCCAGCGTTGCCTTTGAGACGGCCTTTTTGCGGCTTGCGGTATTTAGTCTTTTTTGGTTGAAGCATGATCGTGACAATTAAAAAGTCAAGAAAATAACAGGACGGACAATTAGTCGCGATTACGGCGACCACCGCCGCGATTTCCACCACGGCCCCCACGATTTCCACGATTTCCACCGCGTCCACCACGTCCACCGCTATCAGCCTGGGCGTTTGGAGATAGGTCTACTTTGCCGTATACCTCTTTTTTAAATATCCATACTTTCACTCCGATAATTCCATACAATGTTTTGGCTTCAACCAAAGCATAGTCAATGTCGGCGCGAAGGGTTTGAAGAGGAATACGTCCCTCTTTGTATTGTTCGGTACGTGCCATTTCAGCACCACCCAAACGACCTGAGCACATGATTTTGATACCACCAGCTCCTGCACGCATAGTAGCTGCGAGCGCTGATTTCATCGCACGTCGGAAAGAAACACGACCAGTCAATTGCTGGGCGATCTGCTGACCTACAAGCGTAGCATCAAGTTCAGGACGCTTTATTTCAAAAATATTAATCGCTACTTCCTTTCCAGTAATGTGGCGAATCTCTTGACGAAGCTTCTCAACTTCTGATCCTCCTTTACCAATCACTACTCCAGGACGTGAAGTATGGATAGTAATAGTGATCTTCTTGAGGGTTCTCTCAATAATAATTTTTGAGATGCCGCCTCTAGGAATACGAGCATTTAGATATGCGCGGATTTTTTCGTCTTCTACAAGCTTGTCGGCAAAGTTTTTACCGCCAAACCAGTTGGATTCCCAGCCCTTGATAATACCAAGGCGTAGTCCGATTGGATGTGTTTTTTGTCCCACAGTTCTGAGCGTTTATTATTGCGGTAAAATTTATTCTTCGTCAGGAATTTCGTCGATAACCATTGTCACATGGCAGTAACGCTTGCGAATAAGGTGCGCACGTCCCTGCGGTGCAGGTTGAAGGCGCTTAAGCATGCGGCCTCCATCTACAGACACTTCCTTAACATAGTGTGTGCCTACGTCTACACGGTCATCAAACTTTTCTTCGAAGCTTGCTACAGCAGAACGAAGCAGGCGAGCCATGGCAGGAGCTGAAGCTTTTGAAGTAAACTTCAATACACTCAGCGCTTGATACACCTCCATTCCGCGGATTTGATCCACGACGAGACGAACCTTACGTGCAGATGATCGATAGTTGCGCAGTGATACTTTACACATATCAGCAGCAGCCTCTTTTCGAGCCATTGCAGAGCGACGCTTGCGCTTCGGGAGTTTCTCCACGCCAGCTTCGATCTTTTGCTTACGGGTCATTTTTGTGATCTCAGCCATTGGTCTACTTTCTTTTGTCCTTGCGATTACCGGCGTGACCGCGGAAGGTACGAGTAGGAGCAAATTCTCCTAGTTTGTGACCTACCATGTTCTCGGTTACATATACCGGGATAAACTTGTTGCCATTGTGAACTCCGAAGGTATGTCCTACAAAGTCAGGCGATATGATTGAACGGCGGGCCCAAGTCTTAATAAGACGTTTTTGCCCACTTGCTTCCATTTTATCAACCTTGCGCTCCAGCTTTGGGTCCACGAAAGGTCCTTTTTTCAGTGATCTAGCCATAGCTTATTATTTCTTTTTGCGGCTTATGATGAAGCGGTTAGATGCTTTTTTCTTTGAACGAGTCTTAAAGCCTTTGGCAGGTAGACCGTTGCGGTTACGTGGGTGACCTCCAGAAGAGCGTCCTTCACCACCACCCATTGGGTGATCAACCGGGTTCATCGCTACACCACGAACGCGAGGACGACGGCCTAACCAACGTCTGCGTCCGGCTTTACCTAAGTCAATATTCTGATGCTCAGCGTTTCCAACTACACCAAGAGTAGCCATACACTCAGCAAGAATTTGACGAGTTTCACCTGAAGGCAACTTAAGTACTACAAACTTCTGGTCACGACCTGAAAGTTGTGCGTATGTACCAGCAGAGCGGGCAATTTCACCACCTTTCCCAGGTTGTAATTCAATGTTATGTACAAATGAGCCCAATGGAATGTGACGCAATTTCATTGCATTACCTACTACTGGCTCAACCTTTTCCCCAGCTACGATTGTTGCACCTACTTCCAATTTATTGGGAGCGAGGATGTATCGTTTTTCTCCATCAGCATAGTGAAGCAAAGCAATGCGTGCACTACGGTTAGGATCATATTCGATAGCAGCTACTTTCGCTGGTACTTCAAACTTGTCGCGTTTGAAATCAACCAAACGATAACGGCGCTTATGGCCACCACCACGGTAACGTACAGTCATACGTCCCTGTGTATTTCGGCCACCGCTACGCTTTCTAGAGCGAAGGAGTGATTTTTCAGGCGTGGACTTAGTGATAGATGCGAAATCAGAGATCGACATCTGTCTTTGTCCAGGCGTATTGGGTTTCAATTTACGAGTTCCCATGAGTCTTTATCTTAAAAGCACTAGGTGCTGTTAATTCGTTAGATATGCTTGTAGAAGTCGATTTCAAAGCCATCCTTCAACGTAATGATAGCCTTTTTGTAATTAGGCTCTTTACCATGAACGACACCACGCTTTGAATAACGTGAACGGCTCTTTCCTCTAATGATCATCGTATTCACGTTAGCCACTTCGACTTCATAAACACGCTCTACTTCACGCTTAACTTCTTCCTTAGTAGCTTTAATATCTACTTCGAATCCGTATTGCGGCACGCTTCTCTCCATTTGAATGGAGGTTTTCTCCGTAATGATTGGTCTTTTCAGGATAGTCATGGCGGTTAATTAGCGAGTTGATCGTTGATAATGCTTACAGCACCTTCTTCAATGAGAAGTGTATCTGCATTAAGAATATCATAGGTACTCAGCGTACTAGCTTCCATGACGTTAGCATTCTTCAGGTTACGACCTGAGAGATATATCGCTTGCTTTGATTCACCTAATACTAATAACACTTTGTTATTTGCTAGAGATAGATCATTAAGCATGCCGATAAACTGCTTAGTCTTAGGAGCGTCGAAACTGATATTTTCTACGACCTTAATACCTGCTTCTTCGCGTGCCTTATATGTAAGGGCACTACGGCGGGCAAGTACTCTCAACTTACGATTCAATTTGAATCCGTAGTTGCGAGGACGAGGACCGAAGATTGTACCACCACCACGACGGAGTGGAGAACGCTTGTGACCTGCACGAGCATTACCAGTTCCTTTCTGGCGATACATTTTCTTCTTACTTCCGCGGATTTCTCCTCGTTCTTTAGACTTGTGTGTTCCCTGACGGCGATTGGCCAAAATCAGACGAACATCTTGGTAGATAGCGTTATCGCTAGGTGTTTCTATGGCAAACACTTGGTCAGCCAGATCAACCGTACGACCGGTATCTTTTCCTTGTATGTCGAAAACAGATGCTTCCATGTTATTTGACGACGTAAACAAACGAACCTTTAGGACCGGGAACTGCACCTGAAATTACTAACAGATTCTTCTCCGGTATAACTTTCAATACACGCAAATTTTGCACAGTAACGCGCTCGCCTCCCATACGGCCTGCCATACGCATGCCTTTGAAAACACGAGACGGGGTTGAGCCAGGTCCCAAAGAACCAGGAGCACGTCCCCTGTTGTGCTGGCCGTGAGTCTGACCACCTACACCACGGAAACCATGGCGCTTTACAACACCCTGAAATCCCTTACCTTTTGATGTACCAACGACATCAACGTAATCACCTTCCTCAAAAAGATCAGCTTTAATAAGATCTCCAGGGTTAAGCTCTATACCTTCGAAATCAAATTCGACGACACGGTGCTTTGGTGTGGTGCCAGCCTTTTGGAAATGTCCCAATTGGGCCTTTGGCGTATTCTTTTCTTTGCGATCTCCAGCAGCAATTTGAATTGCGCGGTAACCGTCTTTTTCTTCGGTTCTGACTTGTGTAACCACGTTGGGTTCAACTTCGATCAGCGTACACGCTAGGTTCTTCTGATCTTCGGTAAACACACTGGTCATCCCGACTTTTTTTCCGATGATTCCAGCCATAATGCTTTTTTCATTTAGCGGTTGATAATGAGATCACTACCAACGTAATGATAAGAACGATATATGCTTTAAACTTTGATCTCTACGTCCACACCGCTTGGTAACTCAAGTTTCATGAGTACGTCTACGGTTTTGGAGCTTGAGCTGAAAATGTCAATCAGTCTTTTGTAAGAGCTGATTTCAAATTGCTCACGCGATTTTTTGTTCACGTGAGGAGAACGGTTTACCGTAACGATCGAGCGCTCGGTAGGCAACGGAATAGGGCCACTTACGTGTGCGCCTGTACCTTTTACCGTACGAACAATCTTCTCTGCAGACTTGTCTACAAGATTGTGATCGTAGGACTTCAGTTTAATGCGAATTTTCTGAGTCATGATTATACTTTGGAAAGACCTTTAACTGCATTTATAACTTCTTCCTGAATTCCGGAAGGAGCTTGCTCGTACTTAGAGAATTGCATGGTTGAGCTTGCACGACCAGAAGAGATGGTACGTAACTGAGTTACATAGCCAAACATTTCAGATAATGGCACTTTAGCTTTAACCACTTTAGATTTATTGCGGTCATCCATTCCTTCAATACGGCCTCGGCGACGGTTCAAGTCACCAACAATAGAACCCATGTATTCTTCTGGAGTAACCACTTCAACATCCATGATTGGCTCCATGATGACAGGTTTTGCCTTTTTAACAGCTTCCCTGAATGCCAGACGGGCACAGAGTTCAAATGAAAGCGAATCGGAGTCAACTGCGTGCATACTACCGAAGTGCAGGCGAGCCTTAATATTTTCAAGCGGGAAACCTGCAAGAACTCCATCGCCCATTGCTGACTTAATGCCTTTCTCAACTGAAGGGACAAATTCTTTAGAAATAACACCACCTTTGATGTTATCTTCAAATTCAAAGCTTTCCTCAGAATCAGAAGGAAGTGGAGAAAACTCAACCTCAATGTGGGCAAACTTACCACGCCCACCTGACTGCTTCTTGTAAACCTCTTTGTGATCAACAGAAACTGTAATAGCTTCACGATAAGCAACCTGAGGTTTTCCTTCGTTTACTTCAACTTTGAATTCACGCTTCAAACGGTCAACAATAACCTCCAGGTGAAGCTCACCCATACCAGCAATAATTGTCTGGCCTGACTCCTCGTCTGTAAAGACACGGAATGTTGGATCTTCTTCAGCAAGTTTAACCAAACCGTTTGTGAGCTTATCTACGTCCTTTTGAGACTTAGGCTCTATAGCAATTTGGATAACTGGCTCTGGGAAAGTCATTGATTCAAGTGAGATAGGAAACTTTTCGTCACAAAGTGTATCACCTGTGCGAACATCCTTCAAACCTACCGCAGCAGCAATATCACCAGTACCAACTACAGGAATTTGCTCCTGCTTGTTAGCGTGCATCTGAAGGATACGGCTAATACGTTCTTTTCTACCTGAGCGAGTATTCAATACATATGATCCTGACTCCAGCTTTCCTGAATAAGTACGGAAAAATGATAGACGCCCTACATAAGGGTCAGTCATGATTTTGAATGCTAGTGCTGCAAAAGGAGCGTCCTCTGATGCTTCACGAGTCTCTTCTTCATCAGTATCAGGATTGATACCAGTTACAGGAGGTACGTCAAGAGGAGAAGGCAACAATGCACAAACCATGTCGAGCATAGCCTGTACTCCTTTATTTTTGAATGCAGAACCACACATCATTGGTGTAAGTGTCTGATTCAATACTGCAACACGAAGTGCTTCAAGCATCTCGTCACGTGTAATTGACTCAGGATCTTCGAAATACTTCTCAAGAAGTGTATCGTTTCCTTCGGCAATTGTTTCTACAAGCTTTCCTCTCCACTCATCGACAACGTCAACCAAGTCGGCAGGAATAGCGATTTCTTCAAATGTCATTCCCTGGTCATGCTCATTCCAAACAATGGCTTTTCCATCGATAAGGTCAACAACACCACGGAAGTTTTCTTCTGCGCCAATAGGAACCTGAAGCGGAGTTGCATTTCCGCCCAGCATGTCATTCACCTGCTTTACAACTTCAAAGAAGTCAGCACCTGAACGGTCCATTTTGTTCACAAAACCAATGCGAGGCACTTTATAACGCTCCATCTGACGCCAAACGGTCTCAGACTGAGGCTCAACACCACCTACTGCACAGAAAAGTGCAACAGCACCGTCAAGTACGCGCAATGAGCGCTCTACTTCAACAGTAAAGTCCACGTGACCAGGAGTGTCAATGATGTTTACACGGTGCTCATTATCCTTATAAGGCCAGAATGTAGTTGTAGCAGCAGAAGTAATCGTGATACCACGCTCCTGCTCCTGCTCCATCCAGTCCATGGTGGCAGCGCCGTCGTGTACCTCACCGATCTTATGTGTAATACCGGTGTAATAGAGAACACGCTCTGTAGTGGTGGTCTTTCCAGCATCAATGTGTGCGGAAATACCGATGTTGCGAGTATATTTTAATGGAACCTTTTTCATGGCATTGGTTATATGACTACCAGAGAAAGAAAATTTAGATTAATTAAACACGGAAGTGTGCAAAAGCTTTGTTAGCATCCGCCATGCGGTGCACATCTTCACGACGCTTTACTGCAGCACCTTCACCCTTTGCAGCGGCGATGATTTCAGCAGCAAGCTTTTCACGCATTGAGCGACCGTTGCGTGAGCGAGAGAACCCTATCAACCAGCGCATGCCGAGTGCCTGACGACGCCCAGCTTTTACTTCGATAGGCACTTGGAAAGTAGCACCACCAACGCGTCGGCTCTTCACCTCCACACCTGGCATTACATTTTCGAGTGCTTGCTCAAAGGTCTCAAGACCATTTTGGCTAGTGCGTTCCTCGACAATTTCGAGAGCACCATAAAAAATCTGATAAGCAAGGTGTTTCTTACCTGACTTCATCAGATTGTTAACGAACTTCGATACGAGTTCGCTTTGAAATTTGGGATCCGGAAGAACCGGGCGCTTCTTAGCACGAGACTTTCTCATGATGATTATTTCTTCGGACGTTTAGCACCATATTTAGAACGGCCCTGACGGCGACCTTCAACCCCTGAGGTATCGAGTGAACCGCGAACCACGTGATAACGCACACCTGGCAAGTCTTTTACACGACCGCCACGTACGAGTACCATAGAGTGTTCTTGTAAGTTGTGGCCTTCTCCGCCAATGTATGCGTTCACCTCTTTACCATTGGATAGGCGCACACGAGCTACTTTACGTAGCGCAGAGTTAGGCTTCTTTGGTGTAGTGGTGTACACACGGAGGCATACGCCACGGCGTTGGGGGCAGGAATCCAAGGCAGGAGATTTGCTCTTCTCCGCTTTGGTGACGCGCCCTTTGCGCACGAGTTGTTGAATAGTAGGCATATATTAACCTGATTTTCTTCTTTCAAAAATGAGGGCGCAAAAATAGTTTGCGCACCAATCAAAAGCAAGGCCTAGACCTATTTATATACAAAACCTATTTACGACCTGAAAGGCCGATCAAGGATATGCTATTATGATTTGTGGGAGGTTCTGTAAAATCCTCCTGTTTTGCAGCTGAAGCCTTGCACAAAGTGCCTGGCTGGCGGACATTAATAGGCGTGGAGATAAGCTGTTTTAAAGATTTGACTCCGGCCGTCACATGCCCGCGTTTTCAACAGGACTGCAAATGTACGGCAGGAATCTGGATTTACAAAGCACCTCTCAGGATTTTTATTAAACAATATCATGACCCGTTATATACTCGTTTCTTATGTCTTACTATTATGCCTCAAGCGCTACTTTAAAGGCCAATAGGGCTTTCTTATAAAAACAAAAAACGGCAAGCTTAAAGGCCATAAAAGCCATCTTTGGCAATTTACCTTTGATCTCGTATCCAGCTTCTCCAAAATGTTAGTTAGAAATACGAGTTTAGATTTTCAGATCAAAGTCCTCTGGAGCTAAGTAAGCCTACTCAAATCGTTTGTGAAAAGCATATATTGCTCTCCAAATGGATTCACTAACACAGATTGTCCTCGGTGCAGGTGTAGCTGAGCTTACGCTGGGCAAAAAAATTGGAAATAAGGCATTGATGTGGGGCGCCATAATCGGCACGATCCCTGACCTGGATGTCCTTGGTCGATTCTGGCAATCCGAATACCACGCACTCTTAAGCCACAGGGCTGGTTCTCATGCTATTTTCACCTTTATCTTTCTAGCTCCTGCTCTAGGGTGGCTTTTGCATCGATTATATAAAGGAAAAGATGGAACCACTTTTAAAGACTGGACGATCATGGCATGGTGGGTGCTCCTGACTCATACACTCCTTGATTGCTTTACCACCTGGGGGACTCAGTTATTCTGGCCATTCGATCATACCCGTGTAGCCTTTAATAGCATTTTCGTAGTAGACCCTTTATATACCGTCCCTTTCCTTATTTGTCTTATCGTTGTTATGTTCAAGAAGCGTGAATCCAAGGCACGCAATAGATGGAAAATGACGGGTATCGTATTAAGTACCCTTTATTTACTTCTTACTTTAGTTAATAAAGCAGGTGTAGATAAGGTGATTGAGCATAATCTAAGGGAGCAAGGAATAAGTACTATTCAATATAGCACCTACCCTTCTCCGCTTAATAATGTATTGTGGTACGGTGTTGCGGAAGGCCCTTACGAGTATCATGTAGGATATTACTCACTACTCGATAGCAAGTCGACCGTTACATTTCGAAGTATTCCCAAAAATCACGCACTTATACCGTATGAAGGAAACACAGACTTTTTTACGTGTATGGAATGGGTAAGCCAAGGATATCATCAGCTAGAAAAAAGGAACGATACTCTATTATGGCATGATCTGCGTTTTGGCCTTATCGAATATGGCATGAAACCAGACAGCGCTTTTGATTATCCTTTTACTTATAAACTCATCGAAGAAAATGGCAAGATGGTAGACATTGCCCAAGACCAGCCGAATAATGACAATCTAGGCGAAGCCTTCGGCGCACTGTGGGAACGCATAAAAGGAAACTAGTACGTGGCCGCACTTTCATCCATTATCGATCGCATACTGTATTATGGCCTTTGGCTGTTGAGCATACTTCCATTTTTTATTTGGTACCGAATAAGCGAATTACTCTACCTTATCATTTACTGGATTCTGGGCTACAGGCGAAAAGTGGTGCGCAGTAATATCAGTCGGGCGTTCCCAGAGAAATCGCTCAAAGAGATAAAACGTATCGAGCGCCGATTCTACTTACATCTGTGTGACTTATTGATCGAGACTATTAAAGGTGTTAGTATGGGAAAAGGTGCTATTCAAAAGCGCATGAAGCTCACCAATCCTGAAATCGTGGACGCAGCCCTTCAAGCCCCCAAAGGCACCATCGTAATTGCGTCGCATTATGGAAACTTCGAATGGGCGAATGCTGCAATGAGTATTGCGGACGAGAATCTTCCCTCCTACACTATTTATCATGGCATCAAGAATCAGTACTTTGAAAGACTGATGCGGCGAATTCGAAGTAAACACGGGTCTGTTTTGATAGAAAAACAACAAGCTTTCCGAGCTGCGCTTCGCCACCTACAATCTCCAGGTTTCATGGGATTCGTCTCTGACCAATCTCCTAGCAGAAGGCAGCAACTTTATTTCACCCGATTTATGGGAATCCCAACGGCCGTTCATGAAGGAGCATCTATACTTGCAGTAGGACGAGCGTTTCCCGCTATTTTTGCTGATATTCAAAAAATAAAGCGAGGGTACTATACCGTAACAGCCGTCCCTATTCCAGTAGAGGCGTTTGTTGCTGGCAATGACATCCACGGATTCACAGACTTCCACGCCGATCTTTTGGAAGCAAGAATCAGTAAGGAGCCAGCGTTCTGGCTTTGGTCACACCGCAGATGGAAGCATAGCCCACGTGATGGTGACACTCTTAGCAAAAGCTTGGAATAATATGTACCGACTCACTTACATACTCTTTCTATTATGCATTGGCTTGAATATACATGGACAGCAAGTCCAGGAAGGCTATGTAGTCGAAACTTTCAGAGTCTTATTTGAGTCGGGTAAAGCAACGGTTCATTCATCAGAGCAGGCGAATATTAAGCAGGCTTTTGTGCTTTGGGAAAAGGATAGTCTCGCTTTTATTTGGCTTCGAGGACATACCGATGATATCGGCGATGCCGAAGATAATATTGCATTATCGATAGAACGTGTGCTTGCTGTTAAAAATACCCTTGAAGGTCATGGAGTCTCCTCTCAGGATATTCATATAGATAGCTATGGCGAAGAAGCTCCTTTCACCAAGAATACTTCTGCCAAAGGACGCAGACAAAATCGCAGAGTGACTATTCGGGTAATGAGTTTTAGGGAATTCAAGGAGCCAGAAAAACTGGTTTGGGTAAAAGGGTATATTATTGATCGAGAGGATGACGAGCCTATTGAAGCTGCCAAAGTACTGATCACCGTTCATGGTGAGCAACAGGAGCTGTTTACTGATGAGGATGGTTATTATGAAATCCAGGTTCCAGACACATCTGAGGTTAGAATTGATGTATTGGCTGAAGGCTATTTTATACAATCACAAGCATTTCGGGGTGGAACAAAAAGGCCAACGAAGGTAAGCCTCCCTCCTGCCGTTCCAGGCTCAATTTTCCCTATCAACAATCTTCATTTTTATGGAGATCAGGCAAGGTTACTTCCGGGGTCTAGAGAAGAGCTGCCAGGTCTGTTGTTGTTTATGCAGGTCAATAGTCTTTTAAGAATAGAAATTGCGGGCCATATCAATGGCATCATGTATCCGGTCGGTGGTGAGCCAAGCTCAAAATTTCAGTTATCGGTTAATCGTGCAAAAACCATCTATAATTTTCTTGTAGAAAATGGCATCGATCCTGACCGCTTGACATATCGCGGTTATGGCAATCGCCAAATGCGCTATCCTTCGCCTTTTGCGACTTCGCGCCAGCAGGCTGTCAACCGTCGGGTTGAAATTAGGATACTTTAAGAAGCTTCTCGCTGCGCGACCTTTTTTTTTGCCCCAGGCGATAAATCACCGGGCAATAGTGGAAGGAAGATATGCTAAAGCGACTGTTGTTTTTGGCCCCAGGCGATAAATTCGTTCCCCCTCCCGGGCAATAGTGGAAGGAAGACATGCTAAAGCGATTCTGCTATTTTGCTCCCTTATAAAGGTGATTATAATCCGCGAGTACCGTGCTGAGGAAATTGTAGTCCGACATATTGCGGTCCTCATTGATTTTGGCTACTTCGCGTACTTTGCTTGCAAGGCGCATCAAAAGCTCGGGGTTGTTGCTGCGCAGTCCTGCGTCAAGCACCTCTTTGAGGATAGACATATCACGGTCAGAAAGCTGCCTGATCTGAGGGTAGCGAATACTGTATTCTTCATCCGTGGCAACGAACATGGTATCTCCGAATACGGTCACCAGTTTCAATTTAACGACTGTAGTTCCTGAAGCAATATCGCCAAGACGTTGCCCTTTGCGGTTTACTGCAATGGTAATGATTGATACGATACCAAAAAGGCTCCAAATATCAACAAGACGGATTAGCCACCGCACGACATATTCAGACAAGGTCGGACGTGAACCATCCATCCTTAGCACCTGAATTTTGAGGGCTTTTTTTCCTAAAGTCTGCCCGTTCATAAAGGTCTCACTCAGCAAAGTATACAACATTGCGGGTAGCATTCCGGCTATTACTTCAGGCGACCAATCTCCTCTGACAAAATCCCAAAAGTCATAGAGATTCAACATTCCACTGGTGATCGTGACGTATCCTATCACGATCAGTAAATCCAGAATAGCCGCAAGTATTCGATCGCCCAATGAGGCGACAGGATATTCTAATTCAATGTTCTGTGCGGTGGGGATGATAATGGTATCCATGCCTACCAGTAGTTGGGTGTTTGGGTGAATTCACTAAAACGTCAACAGATTGGAGATTAGTGAATAGAGATTGGAAATTTAAGAAGGGCTTTCTCTAAAATCAAAAATCATTTCAATTAATGCCATTACCGCCTAACAAGTACGCGAGGTTCCAGTGGCTGACTGGAGTTTTTGGGGCGAGGCTCTTTTGTATCAAAACTAAGAAGCAGTGCAGGTAATAGTAACAGGTTGCCAAACATCGCAATCAACAATGTCACTGACGCAAGCTGCCCCAATGCACGTGTTCCTCCAAAAGACGATGCGGTAAATATCACAAAACCGAGGAAAAGAATGATGGATGTATAAATCATACTAATTCCGGTATCCTTGTATGAATTGGTGACGGCTTGCGAGACGGTATCGCCCATATTGCGCGCCAAACGGTAACGTGCCAGGAAGTGGATAGAATCATCCACGGCGATGCCAAAGGCTACACTAAACACCAATGCTGTAGATGGCTTGAGCGGAATGCCAATATAGCCCATCATACCAGCTACCATCAAAAGTGGAAGCACATTCGGGACAAGCGATATAATCACCATTCGAGTACTACGGAAGAGCATCCCCATCAGGACAGCGATCACCATGAAGGCTATCAGCAGGCTTTGGAGAAGATTCTGAACCAGGTACTTATTACTATTGATAAAAATCCGTGTCGTACCGGTGATGTTCGTTTTGAAGTTCTTTTCGGGAAAAATGACCGCAAGGTCTCGCTGTACACTGTCTACAAGTTCGGCCATTCTGATCGAGCCGATATCTTTAATATTGACCGATACTCTTGCACGTTGAAAGGTAGAGTCGGTCATGGCTTTTGAAAAAGTAGCGTCCAGACCTTTGGAACTATTTTTCAAGAAAAGCTTAATCGTATTATACTCATCGCGTGAAGGAAGCACAAAGGCGTTTGCGTCTCCCCGCCAAAATGCCTGACGGGTAAATTTGACAAAATCGGCCAAACTTATACTCCGCGAAAGTTCTGGATACTGAGTCAGTTTAGCCTGTAGCTTGTCAAGACGCTTAAGATTACTGCGCTTTGACATGGCATTTTTCTTCAAGCCATCGACAACAATTTCAAACGGCATAACGCCATTATAGCGGTCTTCGATATACCGCAAGTCCGATACGAGTGTAGCATCAGAAGGGAGATCATCTACCATATAGGATACGGGGACCAGCTTGGTCATTCCCAACGCAGAGATTACCGCAATTCCAGCCACAACTGTATATATCGCCCAGCGATGATGATGCACTAATTTGTCCAAAACCCTAATAAAACCATTCAAGGCTGTACGATCGAGGTGTTTAACCTGACGCTTTCCCGGAGGTGGTAGAAAAGAGAAAAATATCGGGATAAGCATAAGCGAGACAAAAAAGGCTACACCTACACTCAATGAGGCTACAATACCAAACTCCTGGAGCATGCGAATTTCAGTAAACGCAAGTACGCCAAACCCTACTGCGGTGGTCGCATTGGTCATCACTGTTACGATGCCTATTTTCTCAATAATCCGAATTAAGGACTTCGCCTTGTTCTTTGTGATCCTGTATTCTAGATGATATTTGGTAATCAAATAGACTGAGTTAGGAATACCAATCACCGTGATCAAAGCAGGAATCACACTAATGATCAAGGTGATTTTATATCCTAATAAGCCGATTATCCCCAACGACCATATGATCACAATTCCTACGACAATGAGCGGAAGCACAACCGTCGATATTGATCTGAAGAAGAATAACAAGGTTGCAGCCATTACCAATACTGCCATCAAGAGAAATAGAATCAGCTCTCCTACAATGGTTTGGTGAACATTGGCGCGTAATAGCGGAAGTCCGGCATGCTTCAAATCGACACCAAATCGCTTCTCAAACTTTTTGGAAGCAGCCATAATCTCATCGGAAAGGCGAAGCTTGTCTTTTGTATCAAGCAGGTCACGGTTAAGCGTGACGGCGATAAGGGAAGTATTACTTGCTGAATCAAAAAGAAGGCCCTTATAGAAAGAGAGATTCTTGATAACGCGGCTAAGGCTATCTAATTCGGATTGGGTTTGGGGGCGAAATGGGCTGACCCGTTCAATTCCAAAAGACTCAGCACTGTCGACCCGTACAGGTTGAAAAAGATGCGTAACGCTAAGCACGCCCTCGGATCCCCGAATGGCTTGCAAGTCTTCGGTGAGGTCATACAGCCCATTAAAGAAATCCAGCTCAAAGGTTGGGCCTTCAACTGCGATTGCAACGACATTTCCATCTTCCCCAAATTCGGCCTTAAAGGCCTGATAGGCTATGAAATCGACATCATCTTGGGGAGCAACTTTACCAAACGCCTGATCGGTCTCTGTACCACGTACAGTCCACATAAATACGGTCAACACAGCCACCAAAATTAAGATGATTGTGCGTCCTCGAAGTATAATTGTTGCTATCGCCTGCCAGACCGGATTCATAGAGGGGGCAAAGGTACAATTAATTGCAATGCCGCAATGAATAATTAGTTGATTTGATGATTAGCTAATTTGATGATTGGCAATTATCAATTTGACAATTAACGATAAGCGATATATATGCTCATTATTAATCGTTCATCGTCCATTAATAATCGTTATTCCTCGCCTAAAACTTCTTTAAAAATATTCATGATTTCCTCATTGGCGTCCTGGCCTTGACGATGAAAGAAATAGCGTTTGAATAAGCTATTCATGTCTTGCGTAAGGTCAACTTCGTTGCCTGTAAGCTCCAGTAGGCTAGCATCAGTAAGTTGAGGAATAAGGGCAATAATGCCGCTATGGGCCTTATATATACGCTGACGATCTTCAGCATGAAGGTAATCGGAGGTAGACAAGGTCAATTCCACGAGTGCTTCAGGATTCGCTTCCAACCATTGTACAGCTTCATCTACGCTGGTAAAATGCTTGCGTGCGAGAGGTCGCCCTTCCGTAAGTGGAACACGACGAAGTTTCAGGTTACGAGGTTCAGCATCGATGATTACAACAGACTTTTGTTGGCCTGCTTCGCTCATACTATATGCCAAGGGACTTCCGCTGTAGACGATATGTTCGCGCATGCGCTGCGGACGGTGCAAATGCCCCAATGCAACATAGTCAATCGTGGATGGAACGGTGTCGGTCATGAGTGCTTCCAATCCTCCTGGGGAAAGGATCGTGCGTTCGTCTTCGCTCTCTTCAGGAGTTTCCTGACCAGCCTCCATCATGAGCAAATGCGTGACTAGTATATTGACACCTTCGGAATCACAACAAGCCTCGGCGGCTTCCTTCCAGTGATCTGCCAGCAGTCTGCGCACTTCGTTGGAAGTATCCTCCGGATTGAGCGCTTTGCGCAGGCGAAGGCTATTGGCATATGGCGTCAATAAAAGCCTTAGCGGCGTGTCATGCCCCGGCAACTTAAGTTCTACCCAGCCTTCTCCTGAACGGAGGGTGCGGAGGCCGGTATCGAGCGAAAAATCGCGCAGTGATGCGGCGGGGTAGCCTGCGAGCAGAATGCCGCTTGCACGTGCCAGTGGATCAGGCGCAGCGATACGATCGGGAGCGTCATGGTTACCAGCAATGCCGATAACAGCTCGCTGTCCTCCGGCGGCAAGGCGCCTTAGGGTCGCATAAAATAACTCCAACGCCTCAATGGGCGGATTTGCATTATCAAACAAATCGCCGGCGATCAAGACCGCATCTACGGCTTCATCGTCGGCGATTTTACATATCTCTTCCAATACAGCGCGCTGCTCTTCCAGGCGGGAAACATGTTCCAGTCGTTTGCCCAGGTGCCAGTCTGCTGTGTGGAGGATTCTCATTCGACCTTTTTGGTTAGTTCATTAGATCATTCGTCATTATTCATTATTTCATGACAAATGATCTCATGACTCATGATGAATGATGTATTAGGCTTTTGCCTCAGCAGCATCTTTGGCTGCAAGCAATTTACGCTGATATCTACCCTGAACGACATCCACTATTATGAGAATGACGATGACAAAATAGAAGGTCGTTTTGCTCATAGGAGTCACTTCATTACCAAACAGCTCAAGGTGCGCAATATGGCCACCTTCTGAAAGGAGAAGTACCCCCACCAAAAAGAGCACAAACAAGCCCAGCACTTCATACATGCGGTTTTTCTTCAAAAATGTAGTCACACGATCAGCCATAACCATCATCAGTACACCACCGATCACGATTGCTACAGCCATTACCCAAAACACTTTGGTAAGCGCCATTGCGCCAAGGATGGAGTCAAAGGAGAAAACAAGGTTCATAAGGACAATCATAAAGATGACCTGTCCAACCGATTTCTTCTGGCTTTCCTGAGCTTTACCAGCCTCTTCCAGCGCCATCATATGCCAAATTTCCTTTACAGCAGTATATAGAATAAAGGCTCCTCCGAGTAGGACGATCAGACTATGAATATTGAATTGGCCTGAAATAATGGTTCCCCAGGACTCTGGTATAAAAATGACCGGATTCTGAAAGAACTTAATCAGATTAACGAGAATAAACAGCAATGCAATCCTTAGGGCAATTGCTATTAATATTCCAATTCTACGCACATAGCTTTGCTTTTCAGCTGGTGCATGCTGGGATTCTAGTGAAATATATAATAAGTTATCAAAACCCAGAACAGCCTGAAGCATCACAAGCATAATGAGCGTGGAGAGGTTTTCGAGCAAAGAAGGAGTCGGTTCCATGATATATGGGATGAAGATTAAATTGAGTTCCCTATTTCTTTCTTAAAGTTCAAAGTGCATAGCAGAAAATTCAAAGTTTAAAACCGGGAACATAATCCCCAACACTTTAAACTTTGCACTTGCAACTATGCACTTTTAACTAAGTAACGTCTCAAAAATAACTTGTCCTTTCCGCTGTATTTTTCCGATGATGCTGCGTCAAAAAAGTATCGGATAGCGCGCTATCTTCAACGTTTTTTCCTTGCCTAATCGAAAAACTATTCGCAACAAGATTAACAACTTATTATTTCGCCGTTCCTAAATGTTTTTGATTCTAGTGCGACAAGCACTAAGTCTGCAATCATAATTCTGTAATAATCAATCACTAATCCATCCTACTAAATCATGCTTTTAGGCACTGAAACGGGAATGGAAATGAGATTGTAGAATTATGATTAAGGATTTAAGACTTAGATCCTTCGTCTCTAGTGCTCTACGCCGCCTGGGCCATGAACATGACCGTGGCTAAGCTCGTCCGAAGTCGCTTCGCGAACTTCTACCACTTCAACTTCGAAATGTAGGTTCTGACCAGCAAGTGGGTGATTAGCATCCACCATAACGACAGTATCGGTTACGCCTGTTACCGTAACAACCTGGGCGCCTCCATCAGGTCCTTGTGCTTGAAACTGCATACCAGCTTCGATATTTTCTACACCCTGAAAGCGCTCACGTGGCACTTCCTGCACCATTGCAGGATCGTGTACACCGTAGCCTTTTTCAGGAGCAACGCTTACCATAAGCGAGTCACCGACTTTTTTTCCTTCCATTTTCTCCTCCAAACCGATAATAATATTCTGGTGGCCCTGGAGGTAATAAAGAGGATCACGGCCTGCAGAAGTGTCTACAACTTCTCCGGCATCATTACGAAGGGTGTAGTTAATCGCTACTACAGCATCTTTTGCGATGTTCATTGTTTGATTTTTGATTAAATGAGGCGCAAAGATACAGTAAAAAAATTATTACCTTTGCGCCTTATTTTCAATGCCTTGTCCATCTAACCGGACATTTTTTCCAGACAATCATGCTTTCTGTTTCCAATTTATCTCTCCGCTTCGGACAGCGCACGCTGTTTGAAGATGTCAACCTCAAGTTTATACACGGTAATTGCTATGGCGTTATCGGTGCTAATGGAGCGGGAAAATCAACCTTTCTCAAAATCCTTTCTGGTGAACAAGACTCTACAACGGGTCATGTACATATTGAGCCAGGTCAGCGTATGTCGGTCCTGAAGCAGGATCACTTTGCGTTTGATGACACTCCCGTACTAGCCACTGTTATGATGGGCGACAAGCCTCTTTGGGACATCAAACAGGAAATGGAAGCGATCTATGCAAAGCCAGACTTCAGTGATGAGGATGGTATGCGCGCAGGAGAGCTGAGCGAGCAGTTTGAAACGATGAATGGCTGGACAGCTGAAAGTGATGCTGCTGAGATGCTTTCCAACCTGGGTGTAAGCGAGTCGCTGCACCACAGCCTCATGAAGGACCTCAATGGTAACCAAAAGGTGCGTGTTCTTTTAGCGCAGGCACTATTTGGAAATCCTGACATCCTCCTACTCGATGAGCCTACCAATGACCTGGACGTTGAGACCATCTCATGGCTTGAGGACTTTATCGCAGACTTTGCCAATACTGTTATCGTGGTTTCTCACGACCGTCACTTCCTTGACTCTGTCTGTACGCATGTTGTTGACATTGATTTTAGTAAGGTCAAAATGTTTACTGGAAACTATACCTTCTGGTATGAGTCCAGCCAACTGGCATTGCGCCAGCGCTCAGATCGCAATAAGAAAGTTGATGATAAGCGTAAAGAGCTTCAGACCTTCATCGAGCGCTTTAGCGCCAATGCGGCGAAGTCGAAGCAAGCTACTGCACGTAAGAAGCTCCTTTCCAAACTTACGCTAAGTGATATTGAACCTTCAAGTCGTAAGTATCCAGGTATCATATTCGATCAGGAGCGCGAAGCTGGGGATCAAATCCTTATGGTGGATCGCCTCGGAGCCAAAACGACTGAAGGCCGTGTGCTATTCAAGGATATCACGTTTGAATTAAATAAAGGCGATAAGGTTACTGTCCTTAGCAAAGACCCACTCGCGGTCACAGCTTTGTTCGACACCTTAATGAATGCTCGTCAGATTGACGAAGGTTCATTCCGCTGGGGCGTAACGATTACTCCAGCACATTTGCCAAACGAAAACGACACCTTTTTCACACAACCACTCAGCCTTATCGATTGGCTGCGTCAGTACAGTGAAAATAAGGATGAGCAGTATGTTCGTGGGTTTTTGGGCAAAATGCTTTTCTCTGGACAAGAGTCACTTAAGCTTTGTACAGTGCTTTCTGGAGGGGAAAAAGTTCGTTGCATGATCTCTCGTATGATGCTCCTGCAACCTAACTGCCTCCTACTGGACGAGCCTACCAGTCACCTTGACCTTGAGTCAATTACGGCATTTAACAATTCGCTCAAAGACTATGCAGGCACATTGATGCTGCACACGCATGACCATCAGTTTAATCAAACGGTTGCCAATCGCATTATCGAACTAACTCCGAACGGAACAATCGATAAGCTCATGACTTTCGATGATTATATTCATGATGATGCCATCAAGGCACAGCGCGCAGAGATGTACGGAGAAGTAGCAAAAAGTGCCTAAGTGGCTTCGGCGCTAAGTTTTGGATAAGGCATTGTGTAAAACCCGTGAGTATCGAGCAGCGAGGATCAAGTATCAAAGGGAAAATGCATCGGATAGATGCTGATTGTACACTCGCTGCTCAATCCTTGATACTTGCTACTCTCGCATGGTTTTCAAAAACAGGCTCTTCAAATTAGGTGGCTTCGGCTCCGCTCAGCCACCGACATTCAGCGACCGACATCGCGTTCTTTTCGGCTCCGCTCAGCCACCGGAAATAGCTTCTTCATTATACATCGTACATTTTTCATTATACATTGATACATGGCCCTCGCACAGCACAGTAACCTCGAAGAACGATTTCGCCAGCAATATCTCAATGCAGGCGAGTTTGTGATCCCTTTTATAGAGGAAGCAATTTCTATCAAGCCTGGAATGAAGGTTTTGGAAATAGGAGCTGCTGAGGGAGGAGTGTTAAAACCCTTTGTAGAACGAGGCTGTTGGGTAATGGGCGTTGATTTGAGTCCTTCTCGTATCGAAACAGCAAAGCGGTTTCTCGCTGAAGAAGTCAATGAAGGAAAAGCTCACTTCATTGCTCAGAATGTATATGATGATGACTTTGAGAAAAAATGGAGCGGACATTTTGAGCTTATTATTCTCAAAGACACTATTGAGCACATCCCTGATCAGGAGCGCTTTATTCCATATATCAAAAGATTCCTAAAGCCTGGGGGCGCTATCTTCTTTGGATTTCCTCCCTGGCGCATGCCTTTTGGTGGGCACCAACAAATATGCAGCAGCAAGCGCCTAAGCAAACTTCCCTGGTTTCACCTTTTTCCAAAAGGCATCTATAAGTCTATTCTAAACGCCGCAAAAGAGCCAGAAGGAACTGTAAACGAGTTACTTGACATCAAGTTTACACGTATTTCTATCGCTCGTTTCGAGCGCATTGCACGCAAAAGCGACCTCACAATCGCAGCGAAAACGCTGTTCCTGATCAACCCGATTTATCGGTTCAAGTTCGGCCTCAAGCCACGGAAGCAATTTGCACTCCTGGGAGCGATTCCTTGGTTCAAGGACTTTGTGACGACTTGTGCCTGGTATGTGGTAAAGTAAGTTAAGGCCTAAGAGTAATTCTAAAGTTTACAATTACCATTCACTAATCTCCAATCCCCTAAACGCTTAATGGATTGGAGATTGCAGATGAGTGATTCTTTATTTTTGAAGTCTCGAACAGCAAAGATCATTTAAACAAACTCCTCAACGCGCTGAAGCGCTGTCGCGATTCCAGAAGGGTCCTTTCCACCTGCTGTTGCATAAAATGGCTGGCCACCGCCGCCGCCTTTGACAGACTTAGCGAGTTCGCGAACCATATTTCCAGCATGCAGTTTTCCTCCCTCAGCGAGATCATCGCTAAGGATGATACTTAGGATCGCTTTGCCGCCAATCTCAGCAGCAAGTACAACGAGCGTTGGCTCACTTACAGCGGCACGTAGGTCAAAGGAAAGTTGCTTGAGCGAATCTCCGTCAGGCACATCCACTTTGGCACGAATCACAGCCAGCTCGTTGATCGTTTCAGCGGAAGAAAGCAAACCTTCTTTCAACTGGCCAACCTTCTCTGCACGCAGACCTGAAAGCTCTTTTTCGAGTGCTTTCTGCTGCTCAAGCATCGTTTCGATTGCCTTTACAGGGTCTTTCGCGCCTTTGAGGCTTGCTTTGATTGCATCGAGTTGAGCAACCTGCTTATTGAGATGGGCCAAAGCGGCTTTGCCCGTAATCGCCTCAACACGGCGAATACCAGCAGCACTTGAACCTTCTGATGTAAATTTAAAAAGGCGAATATCGCGTGTGTTTGAAACATGTGTTCCACCACAAAGCTCCACACTGAAGTCCTGATCAAACACAATCACGCGAACGCTATCACCGTACTTTTCGCCAAAGAGCGCCATCGCGCCCATCGCCTTGGCATCGTCGATAGGCATATCGCGATACTCTGTAAGGTTGATGCCTTGAGCAATGCGCTCATTGACAATATCCTCCACCTTCGCTAATTCTTCTTCGCTTACACGCTGGAAGTGAGAGAAATCAAAACGCAAAAGCTTTTCAGAAACGAGTGAACCACGCTGCTCGACATGCGTTCCCAGCACATCGCGCAATGCGGCGTGCATCAAGTGCGTAGCACTGTGGTTTAGTGTAACCGTTTCACGCAATCCAGCATATACACTCGCCTTCCAGAATCCACTAGCGTCCTCTGGTAGTTTATTGACAAAATGAACGATCAGCTCATTTTCCTTCTTTGTATCAAGCACCTTGATGGTCTCATCACCATTCGTCAAGGTTCCTTTATCACCGATCTGGCCACCGCTTTCGGCGTAGAAAGGGGTTTCTTCCAGTACGATCTGGTAGAGGTTTTTTCCTTTGGCTTCGACGGTGCGCATGCGCAGGATGCGCGTTTCCAGGTCAAGCACATCATAGCCACGGAATATCGGCAAGTCCTCAGACTCACGTACTTCCACCCAGTCGCCAGCCTTCATGGTCGTTGCAGCGCGACTTCGTTCTTTTTGTGCTTGAAGATTTTTTTCAAAAAGCTCACTATCAATATCTAACCCGCGCTCCCGTGCCATCAACTGCGTGAGGTCTTTGGGGAAACCGAATGTATCGTAGAGTTTGAAAGTAAAATCACCGTCAATCACTTTGACGCCTTCATGGCTTGCGATATAGTCGTCGAACATTTTGGTTCCACGAGCCAGTTTTTCTAAGAAGCTTTTTTCTTCTTGTTCAATGATATTGCGCAAAAAACTGTGTTGAGCGTCGAGTTCTGGGAAAAAGCCATCATAGACCTTCACCAACTCGTCGGTCATTTTGTACATAAAAGGCTCCTTAATGCCTAAAAATGTATATGCGTAACGGGCGGCACGACGCAAAATGCGACGAATCACATAGCCAGCACCCGTGTTGGAGGGCACTTGTCCATCAGCAATGGCAAAGGCAATCGAGCGGATATGATCCATTACGACGCGAAGTGCAACCTGCTGTTTGTGGTCAGCTTCAAAGTAATCGATTCCTGTTTTTGCTTTCAAAAAGTCTCTCAAGGGATCGAACAAGTCTGTATCATAGGTCGAAGACTTTCCTTGCAGCACCATCAATAGACGTTCAAAGCCCATTCCGGTATCGACATGCTTATTAGGCAGTGGCTCCAGGCTACCGTCCGTCTTGGCATTGTACTGCATGAACACAAGGTTCCAGATTTCCACCACTTGAGGATGGTCCTCATTGACGAGACTTGCGCCGTCGGTCTCGGCGCGCTCTTCATCACTGCGGAGGTCATAATGAATTTCGGAACACGGTCCGCAAGGGCCTATTTCACCCATCATCCAGAAGTTATCCTTTCTGCCTGCTCTAAGGATATGGTCTGTTGGTAAATATTTTTTCCAAAAACCTTCAGCCTCATCATCAAGTCCAAGTTTCAAGCCTTCATCTCCACCAAAGACGGTAGCATACAGTCGCTTTGGGTCCAGACCAAAACCATCTATAAGAAGTTCCCAGGCCCAATCAATCGCTTCTTTTTTATAATAATCACCAAATGACCAGTTCCCTAGCATTTCAAACATGGTATGGTGATAAGTATCGTGACCTACATCTTCAAGGTCATTATGCTTACCCGACACACGCATGCACTTCTGAGTATCGGCAATACGAGGAGCTTGAGGGCTTTTTAGATCGAGAAAAACGTCTTTAAACTGCGCCATGCCTGAGTTGGTAAACATCAGGGTTGGATCGTCTTTCTGAACGATCGGAGCAGATGATACAATAAGGTGATTCTTGCGGTTGAAGAATTCAATAAATTGCTTTCGGACGGATTGGGATGAGTTCATGCGCAATATTTTCTGTATTTTTGCGCTGCAAAGATAACGTGATTGCGCACTTTATTCAGAAAAAATGCAAAACAAAAAACCCTACTATATCTATGACAAGGAGTCGGTCAATTATGTGGAAGAAAAAGTTACCACAGCAGGCATCGTAAAACGGATCATTTTGTATGTAGTCGGCGGCTTCGTGATTGCTGTAGGAGTGTCCGCATTTTTGTTTTATGGCTTTGATACAGAAGAAACTGCCAGCCTAAAAAAGCGCCAAGATCAGCTCGAAGCATATAAAATGCGTGCAGAAGCAGAAAATGAGGAGCTGCGAGAGCTGGTAGTAGAACTGGAAAATCAGGACCAGGAATTAAAGGAGCGGATCCTAGGTGTGAAGGAAGATGAAATCGGGTTGGAAAAAATCGATTCGGCGAATACCACCATCGCCGCAAACCCAATTACCGCAGAAGAAAAGCTAAAAGAACTTGAACTAGCCCTTCTCGCTCAGGAAAAGCGCTACGATGAAGTTTTTGAAAATCTCAAACGAAACAATAAGCATCTCACACACATTCCTAATCGCAAGCCGGTAAAAGGTCAAATCCTGGCGTTTTTCGGTGAACGTATGCACCCTGCGCTAAAACGCTTAAAGCAGCACAACGGTATTGACTTCGAGGCTCGCGAAGGGACTGAAGTATATGCTACGGGAGACGGCACGATAAAATTTGCAGGTACCAAAAAGCGCTCACTACAAGGAAATCTGATACGAATCGACCACGGGAAAGGCCTTGAAACACGCTATGCCCACCTTTCAGGATTTGCTGTAAAGCAGGGCCAGAAGGTAAAAAGAGGCGATTTAATCGGCTACAGTGGCCGACCTAGTAATGGTAAAGGCCCACACCTCCACTATGAAGTACTCGTAGATGGAAAACATGTCGATCCTTTGAATTATCTCTTCAGCGAATTTACTCGAACGGAGTTGCTGGAAGTAAAAAAAGACGCTCAACTCGCGGGAGAAAGTATGGACTAAGGCACAAAGTCGCTGCGTGATTTTAATGAAAAGCAGCGCTTTGCGCTGCAATGAAGAGCCTGGGCTTCACTGCTTCTCGCTCCGCGAGAAATTCCCCTCATGCTGAATAGCCTGATGCACATGCGCCAGATGATGATTGGAATGCCAGGCATAATTGCCAATCGTTTCTACCAGTGCGAATGAGGTCTCATTCTCGGGATGAAAGAACTCTCGCTGGAGTTCGTCTTCAGTCATACTGCGGAAGAGCTTCCCGAATTTGGCGTGGAGACCTTGCAGCAAGGTCAATGCTGGCTCGATATTATCATCTATAGAATCAGCTCCTTCCGCCCAAAGGGCTTCATTGTATGGGCGAATCGCAGGCGTATCCTCTGTAAGCGCGAGTTTGAATCGCATCCAGGCATTCATATGGCTGTCTGCGCAGTGATGAATCACCTGTTTGATCATCCAGCCGTCAGGGCGATACGGCCAGGCGAGTTGTTCAGAGTCCAGGTTTTGGACAGCTGCTCGGAGCCTGTGAGGAAATGCTTCAATATCGCATATCCATGATTCCAGCATTTCGGGGCTGATTTCGTCGGGGGCTTCGTAAATTCCTATTGGGTATTTCATAGTAAAAATCGTTTCACGATTTTAGTGAAGAGCCTTGGCTTTGCCTCGGCAATGCAGCAATTTACATTAATTGTTAAGGCTTCACTCATTCTGTGCCTCAGACCATAAATGGGTTTCCCTTTCCCGGACAATAATGAAAGTGTAAGGCGCTAAAGCTTCATTAATTTTTTGCCCCGGACCATAAATGGTCGGGCAATAATGAAAGTGTAAGGCGCTAAAGCTTCATTAATTTATGCTTCACTATCGAGCCGAAGGTGAGATGCTTCACTAGAATCACGCAGTGATTTTGCTTCATTGCGCCGACCGAAAGGAGGCGCTCCTAAGCGAGAGAAGCTTCTCCACAGCCGCACGGCCTTTTGTGCCGAGGCTTACAGAGTACTGATTTACGTAGAGGTTGATATGGGCTTGCATGACTTCGGGATTCATTTCCTGTGCATGGCATTGGACAAAGTCGAGCGAAGCTTCGGGTTGGGAAAATGCGAATTCAACGGAGCGGCGCATGATTCGCTCAAGTTTTTGCAAGGTCGATTCTCCTAATTTGTGCTTGGCTACAATAGCTCCCAAAGGAATGGGGAGGCCTGTTTGTTGCTCCCAATATTCGCCAAGGTCCTGAATACATTGCAAACCTAAATCCTGATAGGTAAAGCGGTTTTCATGAATAATCAATCCGGCGATTGCCTTTCCTTCTAACACTGCTGGCATGATTTCGTGAAAAATCATTTCCTGTCTGTTTTGAATATTGGGAGCAAAATAATCGAGTAACAGATTCGCAGTAGTGTTTTTACCCGGAATAGCAACAGGAAGGTTTTGCGCTACAATTTCCTCAACTGAAATGGGCTCTTTTGAAATAAGTAAAGGCCCACAATCATGTCCCAATGCACTTCCAGCATCCAGTAAGTGGTATTGATCCTGAAATTGCGAAAAGGCGTTATACGAAACCTTTACCATATCAAGACTTCCAGTGGCCGCAAGCTGATTCAACTCTGCAATATCGCCAAGGGTTACTTCAAAGTTGAGCCCTTCTGTGTCGACCTTTCCATGCACAAGCGCATCGAACATGAAGGTGTCGTTGGGGCAGGTAGAAAAACCAAGTTGTATCGTATTGTTCATGAGCAAATGTTTAGGGTTATGAGTTTGGGGTTCTGAGTTTTGGGTTCGATTGGTATACGTAATCAAAAGCCATACTATCTCAAAATAAGCAATTTTAACAGTAATTTTATTTGCTTAATCTTAGGTAAAAATAACTCGAAACACTTAACCCAAAACACGAAACCAACTTACTTAAAAACTGTTATCACCATCCATCTCACATTGTTCATTACTTTTGTCCCAAATTTAACCTACAATCCCAAAACATTGAACACACTAGCCATTCGTCGCGAAGACTTATCGAAGAAAGGGGAACAAAGAGTCGCTATTTCTCCAACAGAAACTGCTTCCCTAACCAAAACGGGAGTCAAGGTTAAGGTTCAACCTGCTGTGCATCCTGATACGGGCGAGCGTAAGCGTGCATTTATGGATGAGGCTTATGTCGACGCTGGTGCTGAAATAACGGAACATATTGACGATGCAGATGTGATATTTGGGTTAAAAGAAGTCGAAAGTAAATTCCTGCGTCCTGGTAAGACCTATCTCTATTTTTCACACACACATAAAGGGCAGGTCAAAAACCGTGGCATGCTGCAAACACTGGTAGATCACAAAGCCAGCCTGATCGATTATGAGTTGATCGTGGATGAGCAGAAACAGCGTTTGGTGACAGCCTTCACGTACTTCGCAGGCTATGCGGGAATGGTTGACAGCTTCTGGACTTTGGGACAGCGATGGAAAAGCAAAGGTATCGATACCCCGCTGGCAGCAATTAAGCAATCAGTCGCTTATGAAGGCGGAATGGATGAGGCCAAAGAAGCGCTTCGCGAGGCAGGCAGAAAGATTCAGGAAGACGGACTTCCCGCATCACTTCCACCATTAGTAACGGTAATTTTGGGGAGGGGAAAAACCAGTACAGGAGCGCGTGAAATGTACAATCTCCTTCCTGTCAAGTCGATCACATTGGACCAGTTAGCATCTGTATATCGTGAAGGTAGCAGGAATTGCGTGTATGAATTAGTGCTTGGAATAGATGATATGTTTAGGCAAAAGCAAGACTCTGAACTTGTTATTGACCCTACGATACACAAGCATTTTTCGAAAATGTATCGTAAGCATCCCGACCAGTTTGAATCCAACCTGGATCAGGTCATTCCCTACACAGCGATGCTGATGAATTGCATCACCTGGGCGCCCGAGTTTCCACGATTGATGAGTCTGGAGAAAACACGCGAGTGGCACGGAGCCAGCCCTACGCTGGAAGTCATTGGCGACATTACCTGCGACCCGGAAGGTTCTATTCAGTTTTCGCATGAAACCTGGATTGATGAGCCTGTATTTACGTATGATCCTCAGTCTGGAACGAAGCAAAATGGCTTTACTGGCCCTGGCATTAGCGTCATGGCTGTAACCAATCTTCCATGCGAATTCCCAGCAGATGCAGCAGGTCAATTTGCCAGCGAGCTATTTCCGTTTGTGCCGGCATTCGCCTCGGCTGACCTCAGCGCCGAAAGCCCTGAGGCTGCGGGGCTTCCTTCTGAAATTGTAGGAGCAACGATTCTTTGGAAGGGTGAGTTTACGCCTGATTACGCGTATATGAGCGCCTTCTTATAGCAAAATCGCTACGCGATTTTAATGAATCTGCCCCAGGCCATAAATGGTTTCCCTCCCCGGGCAATAGTGAAAGAGAAATGTACTAAAGCTTCTGGGTTTACAAGCTTCACTAAAATCACAAAGTGATTTTGCTTCATTGCAGCGCGAAGCGAAAACTACTTGCCTTTCCACACAAAGCTATATGAAGCTTTCGCTCCAGGGCGGATGTAGCCATCGATCGTGATGTAACCATCGGTTCCGGCGAGTATGCGAGACAGATCGTCGATAGAATCTACTTCGCGGCCTTCGATGTCTGTGATGACAAATTCGTCAGGAATACCCGCAGCGGCCAGTGTAGGACCAGCTTCGATCACGCGAACACCGCCTTCCAGCTCATAGGTTGAGCGCTCAGCCCAACTTAGGTTGCGGAAATTACCTCCGCGAAGGCGCAGCTTTGTATCGGCCTCCTCGGCATCATCTGTCTCAGGTTCCCTACGGTTATCGCTGAGGCGTGGAGGAGGAAGCGTTTCTTCTCCAAGCTTACCTTTGAGCGTAGCATAGGTTTGTATCTGCTTATCGTTGCGGTAGTAGCTAATGCGGAGCTTATCGCCTGGGCGGTAGCGACTTACGATTTCCTGTAATTCGGATGTATTGTTGACGGGAATGTTATTCACCGAAATGATCACGTCTCCTGCACGCAGGCCGCTCGTGAATGCAGAGCTTCCCTGGCGGACATTTCCTACATAGGCGCCTTTCAGCACTGGGATATCATAACGCTGAGCAAGCTCGGCACTCATAGGCTGAATAGACACACCTAGAAAGCCTCGCTGAACTTCTCCAAATTCGAGCAAGTCGGCCATGACTTTTTTGACCAAACTCGCAGGAATAGCAAATGCATAACCAGCATATGAGCCTGTACGAGATGCAATCGCAGTATTGATACCAACAAGCTTTCCGCCTGTATTGACGAGTGCCCCGCCGCTGTTTCCGCGGTTTACGGCAGCATCTGTCTGGATGAATGATTCAATCGTCAATCCTGCATCTGTGTTGCGTTCTCCTGCAAGCAGGTTTATATTCCGCCCTTTGGCACTGACTATACCTGCCGTAACAGTCGAGGTAAGATCCATAGGATTCCCTAGTGCCAACACCCACTCACCTACTTGTAGCTTATCAGAATCTCCAAAAGCGACATGAGGAAGGTCTTCGTCATCAATTTTCACCAAAGCCAAATCAGTATTGTAGTCAACACCGATGATTCTACCTGCATATACCCGATTATCGAATAAGGTCACGAGTACCTCTGAAGCGTCTTCGATTACGTGATTATTAGTCGCGATATATCCGCTGGAAGAGATGATCACTCCTGAGCCAGAGGCTTCGCCTTTTGGGGTATCGTCTTCGTCAAAATAGTTATGAAGTGGATTACTGAAAAAGCCTTTTCCACTACCGCCACCACCAGAGCCATAACGTGCTCTGATATGTACTACTGCCGGACGGGCTTCATTTACTGCATGAACAAAATCAGGCAAAGCGGCGCTCACGCGAGGTTCGTCCAGGCGAGTAGGCTGAGCTTCAACCTTCATAGGATCGAGCTGCACATAGCGAGGCTGCGCAAAAAAGTGCTGCTGAAGCCAGGCTCCTGTAAACGCTGAGGCGATGAGAAGCACTCCCATTCCTCCTAATAACCAGGCTATTTGTTTCCGCTCCATAATGAATCAATGTTGTCGACTTGGGTACATAAAGCTACACATTAAATGCCAAGTCCCATTTTCAGATATTATAATGACAACAGAAATATAGAAAGGTTGGTTTGATTGTGGAAGTTTTTTTCAAACACAAAAATCCATCATCTCTCTTTAGCCCGCGATAAAGTCTGTGGGAACCATCCAAAAAAGTTCGTCTTCCACCCTAATTGTATCACTGATACCTGAAGAGTCCTGGTACACAAAGAGGCCGTATTTCAGGTGTGCTGATAAGGCTGATGTTCTAACAGTATCTCCAGGATAGGGTATCCAATACATTTTAGAGGAATCAGTTTCAGGGAAAACGGCCATCCGACCAGTTCCCGTTCCTGAAACCATGCGGTACTTTATTGGCTTTTCGTTCGATCTTAAACAACCGCAATACCCTATTATAAATGGCCCTTTCACATAGTAATCAATCCCAATTTCGACAGCAAGCGAATCACCTAAGTCAATACAGGTGCCATGGTTAAGTCGTTCAGTATTGAAGCTTATTGTTAAGAATTTCCCAGAGCTTAAACCTTTTACTGCAAAACTGTGTCCGCATCCAGTAACATAACCAGTGATGGTGCTGTCGATTGGAAGAACAGGCTTTTCAGCAAAGCCCAGGCACTGCATAGAGCGTTTTTCTTCTTTTTCTTTGATTTTTACAAATTCCCGAACGAGGGTTTCGTACTCCTCATTTTGGAGCCTAATTTGATTTTCTTTCGAATATCTTTCTACGCCAATACGTGGGTCTTTGCATGCGCTTTGCACAAAGCCAATAGTCGCAATGACGAGGTATACTATAACTGGAAATTTAATCTTCATACATTTGTTGAACCAAGTAATTTAACTACACTAATAAAAATCGATATCCTTATTCAAGCCTCACTTCCGACATTTAATTTACAATGAATATTCAATACGAACATTTCACACTCGATAATGGGCTAAGGGTACTCGTCCATCAGGACCCGTCTTTGCCGCAAGCTGTGGTAAATGTGCTTTATCGGGTAGGTTCTAAAGATGAAGACCCAAATCGCACAGGCTTCGCTCACTTATTTGAGCACTTGATGTTTCGCGGTAGTAAGCATGTGCCCAACTATGATACACATGTACAACGCGTAGGTGGTCAAAACAATGCTTTCACCCATTTCGACATCACCAACTACTATATATCGCTACCTGCAAACCAGATCGAAACAGCCTTCTGGCTGGAGTCCGATCGCATGCTGGGACTGGACTTTACAGAGGAAAACCTGGAGGCAGAAAAAAGCGTCGTCATCGAAGAATACAAACAGCGCTACCTGAGCCAGCCTTATGGCGATGCTTATATCAAGATGCTTCCGGTCCACTTCCAAACGCATAGCTATCAGTGGCCTGTGATAGGCAAAGATATTTCGCATATCGAGGAAGCTAGCATGCAGGATGTGAAGGACTTCTTTTTTGGATTTTATGCTCCGAATAATGCCTCTCTAACTGTGGCAGGAGATGTTACGCTGGAGCAGGTCAAGCATCTTGCAGAAAAGTGGTTTGGTCCTATTCCGTCTCGTAAGCTTAAAAAGAAAAAGCTCCCTACCGAACCTCAGCAGCGTGAACATCGCCAGTTAGAGGTGCTCGCTAAGGTTCCTTTTGCGGCAGTGTATAACATGTTTCATATTCCGCCTCACAGCGATCGAAACTACTATATCGCCGATATTATTACTGATATTTTGAGTTCCGGACGCAATGCGCGCCTTACGCGCTCACTCGTTCGGGACCGTCAACTTGCCACGCAAGTCAATGCCTTTTCATGGGCGATGCATGATCCTGGCGTATTGAGTATCGATGGCTTTGTGATGCAGGGAAAAACACCTGAGGCGTATCAGGCGGCTCTCCGTGAGGAACTGGATGATTTACAAAACCTTACTGAAGCAGAACTCAAGCGCGTCCAGCGCAAGCTTGCAGCAAGCTTTACACTTCAGCAAGCCAAACTTCAGAACAAGACCTTCGCGCTCGCATTTTCGGATGCACTCGGCAATCCTGACCTGGCCAATACAACGCCAGAGATTTATCAGTCTATTACGCTGGAAGAAGTCAAACAGAGCGCAGCTATATTATTAGCTGAATCCAATAGCACCACACTCTTTTATCTCCCTGAATAACATGCTCGACAGAACAATTCCACCACAACCAGGCCCTCTGGTTCACCGCCCTTTACCCGCATTTGAACATACTGGTCTTAACAATGGCATTCCCGTATTTCTGCTTCCTTATGGGACCGTAGAAATGGCTGAAGTCCAAGTCGTTTTTAAAGCGGGAAAAGCCTTTCAGTCAAAAGTCGGACTCGCCTCGTATACTGCGCGCATGCTCAGTGAGGGCACCGAGCAATACACCAGCCAGCAGCTTGCTGAGCGACTCGATGAGCATGGCTCATGGATTCACCATGATATGGGTGCCGAATTTGTCGCAGTCAATCTTACAAGTCTTGTTGAAGATCTGCCCAATACCTTGCCGTTTCTGGCAGAGGTACTTATGAAGCCTACTTTTCCTGAGGAAGAATTTACCAAGCTTATGCAACGCAGTATGCAGAGCTTGCAAGTCCAGCAGGAAAAAACTGCGCCTATCGCACGCAGAACTTTTGGTCATAAACTGTATGGAGAGAGCCATCCCTATGGTATGAATCTTGGCCCGGATGAGTTGGCCTTGCTGAAACTCGATGATCTCAAAGCTTACTACCAATCCAATTTACAATCAGGCAACTGTTTCATTACCGTAACGGGGCGTTTTGATCGAAAGGTCATCATGGAACAGCTTGAAAGTGTATTCGCTGACTGGACCTGGAAGGACGCTCCGAACATTTCTTCAAATGCCGATATTATCCCTTTGGGTGAGCAAGGATTTGTTCATGTACATAGAGAAGGGCCGCAGTCTACGGTGCGCGTTGGGCATCTGGGTGTGGGGCGGAACGATCCGGATTATTATGGGCTGGAGGTGCTTACGACTGCTTTGGGAGGATATTTTGGATCACGTTTGATGAAAAATATTCGTGAAGAAAAGGGCTACACATATGGTATTTATGGCGCCTGGGCAGCGAATCGCAACTACGGCCACTTCGTTGCACAGGCTGATGTTGCAAATGAATATGTAGAAGATACGCTTGCCCAAATCAAGCTGGAAATGAAGCGCCTTCAGGATAAGCCTTTGGAAGCTCAGGAGCTAGCATTACTACAGAACTACATGTTGGGCAAAGGGCTTCGCGCTCGCGAAACGCCATTCCAATTATCAGAGACTTTGAGGCATTCTCTCGTTTACGGAATTCCTTTCGCTGAAATGGACCGTGGATTTGAGGTGATTCAGCATATCACGGCAGATGAAATTCGCGACCTAGCTCAAAAGCATTTTAAGCCTGATGATATGCTGGAAGTTGTGGTTGGTGGAGAGCAAAAAACTGATTCTTAACTGGATACTTAATCCTCGCTGCTAAAATCAATACGGAAGTTCGAGGTTCAAGGCGCAATGTTCCAGGTATTCCCCAACCTCGAACCTTGTGCCTTAGACCTCGAACATAAAAAATCTTTGCTGCTTGATATTAAAAAATGGCTCTCTATAAACACTAATTTGAATAGGCCATTTTTAATTAAAATAAGGAACCACTTTCTTAAACTTCCCAAATCGCCAAGGCGCCACGATGCGCTCTTCGCGTGTTTTGAAGCGATATGCGTACAGCATACTATCACGTGAGAAATAGCTTATTCCATTAAAGAAGTCGACAGCAAGCTGGTCGGCACCTGCTCCAAAGCTGTGCCCTGATGTAGTAATACTATCAGCACATAGCGCTACGGGAGCAATCCATTCGTTACCGAAAATCTGGCGGGACGTTGGGGGGAAGTATTGATCCTTCCATACGCAAGGCCTTGCAGGAGAGAGATTACGACGATTGAACGGCGGCTCGGTAAGCGATTCGGATAAATACGCGATTCGCGCTGCGCGCGCTGGCTCGCCTGCTAATAACAGCAACAGGCCTGCATCTTGATTAAGGCGAATAGCCTCAATGGAGGCCGGAAGTGTAATCGCAGCAATTTCAGTAAATACCTGCTCCTGAATAACGCGAACTACAGAGTCTTCACTTACTACATAGAACTTGTCTACCAATGAAACGATTTCGCCAGGATCAGGGATAGCAAGCGCATGTACAAAGCCTTTATTCTTGACATCAAAAAAAGCAACTTCCTCACGTACTGTATCTACAATGGCAAGGTGTTTTGTTCCAAATGTTATATAGTGTGGGATATAACCCTCTGTATCGCCAAAAATTTCTGCTAAATCGACTTGACTCTCAATTTCAGGATAACCAAAATATACCTGTGAGGCAGGGAAAGCGTACCAAGTTTTTCCGTTTCGGTCGGCTGCGACGTCATTTGCGCTGACTCCAGCGACTCGTTCGGCATCTTCTACGACAATGCCTTCACCGGCTTCTCCAAGAATAATCAGGCCGGAGGCCTGCGGCCGAAATTCCTCATCCTGGTCAAAGGAACAAGCTGCTAGCAACGCCAATATCAAGAAACCGATTAGTGCTTTCATTGCTCCAGTATTGAGATTTATTTCAAGATGGCATTCCTGACAAAAGGATTGACGATTGACTAGTAGCGATTTCAGAATTATTACTTGCGGTAATATTCCTAAAAAGGGCTCACAAAGTCCTTCCAGGCAGGAAGTACCTGATCTTTAGGAGAGACATTGGCTGGCACATCGCGCCATGGGATAGCCAGTGCAGGATCATTCCACAATAGTCCACCTTCCGATTCTTTGTTATAGAAATTGGTACACTTATAGGAAAAAAGGCAGGTTTCGCTCAATACCTGAAATCCGTGTGCAAAGCCTGGAGGCACATACAGCATATTCAGCTTTTCGGCACTGAGTTCTACCGCTACATGCTGGCCGTATGTAGTAGAACCGGGCCGAACGTCGACAGCGACATCCAGCACGGCTCCTTGTAATACACTCACCAATTTACCCTGAGCATGAGGAGGGCCCTGAAAATGAAGCCCGCGAATCACGCCCTGTGTAGAACTGGAAAGATTATCTTGTACAAATTGAAGGTGCCCTAAGCCGATAGCTTCAAAGTGCATATGGTTATATAGCTCGGTAAAAAAACCACGCTTGTCACCAAACACGTCAGGCTGAAGTTCAACTACCCCTTCAAGAATAGTCTCACGCTTGTGGAACGCCATGAACCTCTTTTTTGAAATATTCGAGTGTACGTTTCAAACCTTCGATACGAGGAACCTGCGGCTCCCAACCGAGTAGCGACTTTGCTAAATCAATATTTGGACGGCGAACCTTTGGGTCATCCATCGGCAAATCATTAAACACAATCTTACTTGAAGATCCAGTAAGTTCAATCACTTCTTTAGCGAAATCAAGAATGGAAACTTCTGAAGGATTACCAATATTCACTGGATTAGCGTGATCGCTCATGAGCAAACGGAAGATGCCTTCAACAAGGTCATCGACATAACAAAATGCTCGTGTCTGACTGCCATCACCAAATACAGTAATGTCTTCTCCACGTAAGGCCTGGCCCATAAATGCAGGAAGTGCGCGTCCGTCGTCGATGCGCATGCGCGTGCCGTAGGTATTGAAAATACGAACAATACGTGTCTCCACATTGTGGTAGCGATGGTAGGCCATGGTCATGGCTTCCATAAAACGCTTCGCTTCATCATACACACCACGGAAGCCAATAGGGTTTACATTTCCCCAGTAGTCTTCTGTTTGTGGGTGGATCAAAGGGTCGCCATAAACCTCCGAAGTAGAAGCGATCAAAACGCGAGCGCCTTTCTCTTTAGCTAAACCCAAAATTTTATGCGTACCTAAAGCACCAACTTTCAACGTCTGAATAGGCAATTTAAGATAGTCGATAGGACTTGCCGGCGAAGCAAAGTGCATGATGTAATCCAACTCTCCTTCTACGAAGGTGTAGTTAGTCACGTCGTGCTTCACAAAGGTAAATCCATCTTGCCCAAAAAGGTGTTGGATATTTTTGAGGCTACCTGTGATCAGGTTATCCATCGCTACGACCTCCATGCCTTCCTTCAGAAAGCGATCACAAAGATGTGAGCCGAGAAATCCGGCTCCGCCGGTGATGAGTACTTTAGGCATTATTCCAGTTTTATTGATTAGGCTATTGGCTTTTGGCTACTGGCTGCTAGCTTTTCGAACCAGCTAGAAGCTAATGGCCAGAGGCTAGTAGCCTCGTTTATTTAGCGATTTTGCTTGCGGCCATGATGCTTTTGCGACCTACAGAATGGTAATCGAACCCTAGTTCTTCCATGTTGTCAAGGCTGTAGAGGTTACGGCCATCAAAGATGATAGGCTGCTTGAGTAGCGCGCGCATTTTATCAAAATCCGGTGTGCGGAACTCTTGCCATTCAGTAACGACTACAAGTGCGTCGGCATCTTTGAGGGCATCATAACGTCGCTCTACAAATGTCGGACGAAGGTCGGTGTGAGCTTTTACTGACTCGATAGCTTCCGGGTCATAAGCTACTACTTCTGCGCCAAGGTCTTGAAGACGCTTGATGATTACCAAAGCAGGAGCTTCACGGATATCATCGGTATCTGGCTTAAATGCCAAACCCCAAAGGGCGAAGCGCATGCCTGTCAGGTCACCACCAAATTGAGAGACGATTTTATCGATAAGTAGACTTTTTTGCAGCTCATTCACATCCATTACAGAGCGAAGGATTTTAAAGTCATAATCATATTCCTGTGAGGTTTTGAACATCGCCGAAACATCCTTAGGGAAGCATGAGCCACCATAGCCAACTCCGGCAAACAAGAAACGCTTACCGATACGGCTGTCTGGCCCGATTCCACGACGAATGTTGTCGACATTGGCGCCTACACGCTCACACATGTTTGCAACTTCATTCATAAATGAGATTTTGGTTGCAAGGAATGCGTTTGCAGCATACTTTGTCACCTCCGCACTGCGGCGATCCATCATGACGACAGGATTTCCTGAACGTACAAATGGCTCGTACAAGCGATTCATCACCTTGGCAGCGCGCTCGCTTTCGGCACCTACTACGATCCGCTCTGGCTTAAGAAAGTCTTGCACAGCAACACCTTCACGGAGGAATTCAGGATTGGATACGACATCAAATTCGATATCAGTGTGAGTGCTTATAGCCTCTTCCACTTTGTCACCTGTACCTACCGGAACAGTACTTTTATTGACTACAACCTTATAGCTTGTAATGATCTGCCCAATTTCGTGCGCAACGCCTAACACATACTGCAAATCGGCAGAACCGTCTTCGCGAGGAGGAGTAGGTAGTGCGAGAAATATGATATCGGCAAAATCAACAGCCTCAGCAAGTGAATCGGTAAATCGTAAACGCCCTTCTGAAGTATTACGCTCAAAAAGTGTCTCTAGGCCTGGCTCATAAATGGGAACCATACCTGCACGCAATTTGGCAAGTTTGTCCTGATTATTATCAACACAGATTACATCGTTGCCAGACTCGGCAAAACACGTTCCTGATACAAGTCCTACGTATCCGGTTCCTATTACTGCTACTTTCATGTCTTTTATTCGGTTTATTATTCATGTACCATGGATCATTTTTCATTGGCCATTTATTCATTTATCGTGGATCATGAGAAAGCATTTTTATATATGCTAAGAATAATGACCTAATGATGAATGATCTGAATTACTAATGACCTAATGACTAATGACTTAATGGCTCATGGACACTGCTTCTTTAAAATGATGAACGATATATTGAATTTGTTCGTCGGTTAGTTCGGTATGAATAGGCAGGCTGATAACCTCGCCAGTGAGTCGCTCAGAAAGCGGAAGATCTCCTTCCTGATATCCATAAGAACGGTAGGCCTCTTGCAAGTGGCATGCCACAGGATAATAGATCATAGAAGGAACTCCTACTTCGGACAAATATTCTCTGATTGCGTCACGTTTTGCACGTCCTGCTTTTATTCGAATAGTGTATTGATGGTAGACGTGTTTATTATAAGGAGCTTCGTAAGGCAAAATAATTTCCGCCATGTCTCCTAGTAAAGCGTTGTACTGAGCAGCGACAGCCCTTCTTGCGGCATTGTACTCATCAAGGTGTTTTAATTTAACTTCCAAAATAGCTGCCTGAACTGCGTCAAGCCTACTATTTACACCTATATCAATATGATAGTAACGCTCCTTTGAACCATGATTACAAATGGTTTGGATACGTTCTCCTAGTTTATCGTCTTGTGTAAAAATGGCACCACCATCTCCAAAAGCTCCAAGATTTTTGCTAGGATAAAATGAAGTACATCCTATATCTCCCATAGCACAGGCGCGACCTGTCCTTCCGTCTGAAAAATGATAAAATGCTCCTATTGCTTGCGCGCCATCTTCTACAATCGGAATACCATGACGTTCCCCAATGGCAAGGATCTCTTCCATCGGAGCTACTTGTCCAAATAAGTGTACAGGAATAATCGCTTTCGTGCGCGCTGTAATAGCATCCTCAACGAAAGCAGGCACCATGTTAAATGTACGCTCGTCGACTTCGACAAAGACAGGCCTGAATCCGAGTAGGCTAATGACTTCTACGGTAGCTACATAAGTAAAAGAAGGTGTGATGACTTCGTCTCCTGGTTTCAGGCCAAGCGCCATCAATGCAACCTGAAGGGCATCAGTTCCATTGGCACAAGAAATAGTATGCTTTGAACCCAAATAAGTTCCCAGTTTCTCGCGAAAACGGCTTACCACAGGACCACCTATAAATTGCCCAGACTGAATAACATCCAGTACCGCAGTATCAACTTCTTCCTTGATGGCATGGTACTGCGTGATTGTATCTACCATGTGAATCTTCATACGCCGCAAAGGTATAGTTTTGTGAGCGAAGTCAGGAATAAAACTGGCACTATTTACATACACCACAAACTCCTTGAAGAAGGACATTCGTTTCGCGTACCTTATAACCATCTGGCAGATTGAAAGGCGGGACCCTTACATCGTCCAGGCACGTAGTCTGTCCGCAGTTTTCACATTTAAAATGAATATGATTGTGCTGGTGAACATGATCACTTTCACAATCGTGTGCACATAAGGCATATTTCGCAGCACCGGCATCATCAAGTACTTTATGTACGATACCATTTTCCAAAAAAGCAGTGAGCGTTCTATAAATTGTAACGCGGTCACATTGCGTCTTCAACTTATGCTCTAGCTCAGGCTGAGATAGTGCTGCTGATTCTTTAATAAAAAGCTCAAGTACTGCCTGACGGGGCGCAGTACGCCTTAACTTATGTCTTGCAAGGATATTATCGAGCTGATTCATGGTGCAAAGATAGTGGTTATAAGGAACTGTAACCGAGACTATTGCTACAGGAGGTAAAACCCTGGTCTTAAAAGTCATTTTCAAGAAAAAAGACCCCGAAAGCAAGGACAAACAAATCCCTTTTTTGCTTCAATAGCATATCGGCTTTTACTAATTCTTTTCTGAAAAACGCAAATCCAGACATTCGGGTATGCTTTTTGTCTAAACTTTCCGCTTTCACTTTCGTTAGGAAGGCGACCTTTTTGATAAAGGTTCAGAAAAGCATTAATTTTGCAGCTTCAAAATTTTAACAAACCCCTGCAATGGCAGAAGTACAAACCAAATACGTACCTTTTAAGGTAAAAGACATTAGCCTCGCTGAGTGGGGCCGGAAAGAGATCCGTCTAGCTGAGGCAGAAATGCCTGGTCTTATGGCGATCCGTGACGAGTACCGCAACGAGCAGCCCCTCAAAGGCGCACGTATTGCAGGATGCTTGCACATGACCATTCAAACAGCTGTTCTTATCGAAACGCTGAAAGATTTAGGTGCAGAAGTAACCTGGTCTTCATGTAACATTTTCTCTACCCAGGACCACGCTGCATCAGCAATCGCTGACGCTGGCATCCAGGTCTATGCTTGGAAAGGTATGACTGAAGAGGAGTTTGATTGGTGTATCGAGCAGACTTTGTTCTTCGGAGAAGACAAGCAGCCACTCAATCTGATTCTTGATGATGGTGGTGACCTTACTAATATGGTACTCGACCGCTACCCTGAACTCGTTGAAGGAATCAATGGTCTGTCTGAAGAGACAACTACAGGTGTACACCGTCTATATGAGCGTATGAAGAATGGTACTTTGCCACTTCCTGCTATTAACGTAAATGACTCTGTAACGAAGTCAAAATTTGACAATAAGTACGGCTGTAAGGAGTCTCTTGTAGACGCTATTCGCCGTGCTACAGACACAATGATGGCTGGTAAAGTAGCTGTTGTTGCTGGTTATGGTGATGTAGGTAAAGGTTCTGCTGCTTCATTGCAAGGTGCTGGTTGCCGTGTTATCGTTTCTGAGATCGATCCAATCTGTGCCCTTCAGGCCGCTATGGACGGATTCGAAGTAAAGAAAATGGAAAATGCTGTTCCTCGTGCTGACATCATTGTTACCGCTACAGGTAACAAGGACATCATTGCCGGCAAGCATTTTGAAATGATGAAGGACAAAGCTATCGTCTGTAACATTGGTCACTTTGACAATGAAATCGATGTAGCTTGGCTTAACAACAATCACGGTGATTCAAAATCTGTGATCAAGCCTCAGGTTGATATGTACAATGTGAACGGCAATGATATCATTCTGCTTGCAGAAGGACGTCTGGTTAACCTTGGTTGTGCTACTGGCCACCCATCATTCGTAATGTCAAACTCCTTTACAAACCAGACGCTTGCACAGCTTGAGCTTTGGAACAACTTGGAGCAGTACGAGAACAAAGTGTACACACTTCCTAAGCATCTTGATGAGAAAGTAGCTCGCCTACACCTCTCTAAGATTGGCGTAGAGCTTGAAGAACTTACTACTGAGCAGGCCGATTATATCGGTGTGGCTAAAGAAGGCCCATTCAAGCCAGAACACTACCGTTACTAGAACATTATTGGCGCTAAGCATATAGCTTCTTGCCAAGAAGAGACAGCCGCTTCCTTTACAGGAAGCGGCTTTTCTATTTTCTTTATTTCAAAAACGACTTTCTGAAGCTGTAAGAATCGACGATTCGAATACTTATAAATATGGATAATATACCAACAGAACAGGCACTCTGCGCCCAGTAAGGCTTTTTGAGTTTGTATGCATTTTAGAAAAAGCACTCAAAGTGGCTATTTAAAAGGCTTTGGAGTATTTCGTTGTGATGTAAGAAAAGGAGGACAACAGACTGGAGCGATTTCAAGAAAGGATGTAATTATGTTTCCGGAAAGGCAATACCCCTTATAGTCTTTCCGAGAAACCTTGCTTTTGTAATCGAATTATGGCTTCACTGAATCCACGAAACGGCCTTCTGGGCCGGCGTCTGGCTGCACACCTGTTGCGCCGCGTAACTCTCGGTCCTACGCGATCTGAGATTGACACTTTTGCCCAAATGACAGCGACCCAGGCGGTCGCGGCATTAACCAGTACCACAGGCTTCGCACTACCTTCTCCTCCCATCGATCCTCAAACGGGTAGCACTTGGGTATATGGAAATGGCGGTGGCGGCTCTGGCTACCTGCGGCAATCTTATATGAGTGCCTGGTGGCTACGAGAAGCTTTTGAAAAAAAGGCTCCACACCTCGCCCAAAAAATCACCTGGCTCTACCATACGATGTTCACAGCTTCACATGAAGATCGTTCATCAGAAAACCAGTTTCACCAAATTGCACTCTTTCGCGAATATGCCAATGGATCCCTCAAGGATTTGGCGCGCAAGATCATCATGGACAATTCCATGATCGAATATCTGGATAGTCAGGTGAGCACAAAATATCGTCCCAACGAGAATTTTCCACGCGAACTACTTGAGCTATTTACCATCGGAAAGGGACCTCAAATCGCTGCTGATAATTACACGAATTATACAGAATACGACATTCAGACAGCGGCACGCATTTTTACAGGTATCAAAAAAAACGAAGACTATACAAATAACAATTACTATCCAGGAACTCAGATTTCGCGTGGGCGCATCGATGAGGCTCATCATGATGACACGAACAAAACCTTCAGTTCAGCTTTTGGTAGCCAGACGATCCTGGGCCGCTCGGGAGTGAACGATATTGGGCAGGAATTCGATGACTTCATTACAATGGTCTTCAATCAGCCGGCCACAGCGGTGAACTACGCACAAAAGATTTATCGCTTTTTCGCTCATACGGATATCACATCTGAAATTCAGCAAGATATCATCGAGCCCTTGGCCGCCTTACTTCGCACCAATAATTACGATCTCCTTCCTGCCTTGCAGACATTGCTGACCTCAATTCATTTCTACGATGAAGACGACACCATCAGCACTGACGAAATGATCGGAGCGAAGATAAAATCTCCGATGGAGTATTTTGTGAGCCTCACACGCTTCTTCGATATGGACATGCCCGCGGAGGGGTCTACTCAGACTAGCAGAGAAGAATATTATAAAAAATGGTGGAGAGAAGTGGTTCTTCAGCACTTTCTGGGAGAGGCAGACATGGAAATCTGGACGCCACCGTCTGTTGCTGGCTTTAATGCATACTACCAGGCTCCGGCCTATGACCGCTCATGGATAAGTGCGAACACATTACCATTTCGCTATAAAATGGTCGAGTATTTTATCACAGGCCAAAACCCCATCAGCCAGTGGAGACAGATGCCAGTATTATTCCATGCGATGGCATTCGTAACTGACCCTGCGAATATTTCTAATCCTCGCAATCCGGATACATTGGTACAGGAGCTTATCGATTACCTTTTCTGCGAATCTCCAACTCCTCAGCGTTTCGCATTTTTTCGCGATGATCTACTGCTCGACAATCACTCTGTCGCGATGTGGCAACAAGAGTGGGACGACTATATCCGAACTGGTGATGCAACTGGGGTACAGCCTCGTATTGAAGCGCTTGTGCGCGGATTGGTGCAGACACCGGAATTTCAGTTAATGTAACCCTCATTCATTCTTCATTAGATCATGTGTCATTAGATCATGACTCATGCCCTAATGCCTAATAATCCAACAACTCAATTTTATGAGACGTCGAGACTTTATAAAAGGCATCCTGCCGCTGGGCCTTACTCCTTTGATGATCAATGGAATTCCTGTTCGCGCAATGGCGAACAATCTGGCTACACAGTTGACCTGTAGCGAGGTGAATGATCGCGTACTTGTCTTAATTCAGCTTCATGGTGGAAATGATGGATTGAATACCATCATCCCTGTGGATCAATATAGTAGCTATCGTAACTATCGTCCCAATTTGGGAATTCGAGATACAGGAAGCCGTAGCTATCTAAATCTCACCAATACGATGGGTGTACACCCTGATATGGTTGGCTTTAAGTCCATGTTTGATAATGGGATGGTGCGTATGGTAATGGATGCTGGATATGACAGCATGAACCGTTCGCACTTTAAGGGAAACGACCTCTGGCTGAGTGGCGGAGACTCCACTCCCAATGGTCAAAATGCTGGCTCAGGCTGGATGGGCCGCTATTTGAATGATCGTTTTCAAAATTACCCAAGTGCTTACCCCAATACATTAATGCCTGATCCTCCAGCGCTTGAGCTGGGCAGTAATAGCATATCACTTAACTTTCACCGCGAAGCGGGGGCACCTATTGGGCTTGCCATGGGTGATGATGCAGCAGGCTTTTATAATTTGGTGAGTAGCGTGGGAGGACCTTTACCTGCTTCTGTACCAAATTCGCAATATGGCAATGCCATGCAATACATCATGGATGTAGAGCGAAGCAGTAATTCGTATGCGCAACGAATCAATACAGCCTATACTACCGGAGGAAATGCCTCCTCAGTGACGTATCCTGCGACGTATCACAGCCCTAGCTATGATAGCGCATACAATAACGAGCTTGGGCCTCAGCTTCAGACAGTAGCACGACTCATCGACGGTGGCCTTCAGACCAAAGTCTATATGGTCCGCCTTACCGGCTTCGATACACACAGTAATCAAGTGGCAAATGGAGATCCTGCTGCGGGGCGTCATGCAATCTTGCTCCATCACCTATCAGAATCTATAAAAGCATTTTTTGATGACATCACTGCCAAGGGCCATGCCGACCGCGTGATGGCAGTTACCTTTTCAGAATTTGGTCGCCAGGTAGGCGAGAATGGCTCACGTGGAACTGACCACGGCTCTTCGGCACCGATGATGATCTTCGGCAAGCATGTAGAACCAGGCGTATTGGGAACAAACCCTAATTTGGCGGCAACGACTGGAAATATCATCCCGACCAAGCAACATGATTACCGTCAGGTGTTCACGACATTGCTTCAGGATTGGTTGGGAGCAGGGCCAAATTCGCTGACAGCTGCTCGTCTCGATAGTTTTGCTAGCAGTAAGCTTCCATTGGTGAATGCTAACCAGGTTGTGCCTGCGACGTGCTATGCGGCAGTATTCGACGTAGGCCTTACAGGCTTCGATGCTGTATTGGAGCTAGACGGACGCGTACGCGTCAACTGGCAGACCTCGACTGAGACCAATAACAACTACTTCGAGGTGCAGCAATCCGCTGATGGTGCGGTTTACCGCACTGTGGAGCGCGTAGATGGAGCCGGCACTACGGAGCAACTTCATACCTATTTGGCTTTTGATCCAAACCCAAATCCCGGCCTGAATTATTACCGCTTGAAGCAAGTGGATTATGACGGACAGTATCACTACTTCGACCCGGTTACCCTGGTTGTCTCACAAAGTGAAGAGCTACAGGTAGAGGTAAGTCGCTACCCGAACCCTGCTACTGATATTGTCAATATCAATATTACAGCGAGTGCCGCTGAATCAGCGAGTCTAACGCTCATGAATATCGAAGGAAAACGAATCCTAGAAGACAAGGTCGAGCTTAAGTCCGGCCTTAATCATAGAAGCTTTTCTGTAAAAGGTCTAAGGCCAGGATTATATTATATTCACCTCACGGCTGGAAAACCAGGCTCATACAATTACAGAAAGCTTGCAACAATCAAGCAGGTTGTTCAATAATGTAGTCCGAATTGGGGGCTTTATTATAGGCTTAGGGGCTTTTCAGCTCCTAAGCTTTTTTTATTGCCGCAAGTACCTCAGGCGAAAGCCCTGTTTCAGCCAAAATCTCTTCATCAGAATGATCGAGCTTTAGCATCATTGTTGCCAGTTTTTTCAAGGTACCAACCTGAGCTTCTGCCAAATGCTTTTTCTCATACTCAGCCCTCTCCTTCTCAGACTCGGCTCTCTTCTTCTCAGACTCAGCTTTCTTCTTTTCAGACTCGGCTTTCTCCTTTTCAGACTCGGCTTTCTTCTTCTCAAATTCAGCCCTCTCCTTCTCGGCTAATATTTGCTCCAAGTTGTCCTCAGCCACTATAACTCGGGTCTTCATGGTCTCTACATGCGCTCTCGCTTCGGCATGTTCTTTCATAAGCCTTGCTTTCTCCGCATCAGCGATGCGGAAATACATTTCCATCTCTTCCTCTACGGTGAAGTCGTTTATCATGGCCTTGTCATTAAGTGGCTCCGAAAGGTATGATGCAATATCGTGAAAATCCTGGGGAATTTCATCCAGCTCCAAAATGAAATTTTTGTCTGTGGTACGGCTTTGATCAAATAGCTGCAAGAAGTGCTCAAGCCGACTACGTCTCTTTTCCGGGAGTCTGCGAATTTGGAGAATGTGGCTCTGATGGACTAACTCTCTCACAAAGGTGCTATCATAGGAGACCTCTTCGCCTGTCGAAGCATCTACCAATTTGCGCTCCACTCGCGTGGCAAGGATTGGCAAGTCGGGGATATTGTACCCCAGAATATAAATGGTAATGATCGGCAGCTGCGCTGGCTGCTCGTCAAGCAGCTGGTCTGAAAGGGCAGAATTATCAGCATAAATGCCACCGAGGTACTGGCGAAATCGGTGAATATTAGTAGGAAGCTTAGACTTTTGAAGCTCGATCATAACCTGCTCCTTACGGCCATCGGCATGCTGGATAGTAGCTTTCAGGTCAAGACGAAAAACCTTAAACCCACGCACACTTCCTTGACGAACAAGTTCCTGCTGGTTTAGATCAAGACTGATTACATGTTGATCAAGAATTGTGGAAATCACCTTTTTAGCAAGGCGATTATTACTCATTAGATATTTAAAAGCGTGATCATAAAGCGGATTGGCAATACGCATTTTAGGGGTGAAAAAATAAACATGGGAAATGCAAAGCTGGTTTCGTTTGCCGCAGAAGAATACAAATATACATTTTTTTAGCAAAAAGTTATTAAAAATAGCATTTCTTCAAAAATAACAAAATCGCTACCCTGCTGTTTGGGATAATATTCAAAACATCATCCCAAGCCAATGTTTCGTTTTTTTACAATAATTATCCTACTATCGCTATCACCACTTTTTGCCCAAACAGGAAGTCTTAGCGGAAAAGTCACCGACGCCAAAACAGGCGAAACCCTCGTCGGGACCACTATTCTCATTCAGGAAACCCAGCTCGGAGCCATCACTGGCGACGACGGATTCTTCACCATCAATGACATTCCCCCTAAGACATACAATGTCGAAGCTCGCTTCTTGGGGTATGTCACATCGGTGAAATTCAATGTCGTGATCCGTACTGAAGGAAATATCGACCTGAATTTCGAAATGGAGGAATCGAATGTTTCGATCGATGAAGTCGTGATTCGCCCAAACCCATTCGAAAAGCTGCGCGAAACACCGCTTTCGATCCAAAAGCTATCAGCCGAAGAAGTCGCGTCCTACCCTGGCGGAAACAACGACATCGCCAAGGTCGTTCAGTCTTTGCCTGGTGTATCGGGATCGCCCGGCGGATTCCGCAATGACGTGATCATACGTGGCGGCGCTCCGAATGAAAATGTCTACTATCTCGACGGAATCGAGATTCCGAATATCAACCACTTCGCTACGCAGGGAAGTGCCGGTGGCCCCGTTGGCCTCCTCAATGTATCCTTCTTTGAAGGCGTGGAACTGACGACGAGTTCGTTTGGGTCGCAATATGACAACACCCTTTCAGGCGTTTTGCAATTCAACCAACGTACTGGAAACGCCAAAGACCTAAAAGGTAATTTTCGATTGGGAGCAAGTGAGGCTGCGGTAACGCTTGAAGGTCCGCTTTTCAAAGGAGATCGCGAGCGCGCCAGAACCACCTTTATTGGATCAGTGCGTCGCTCGTATCTGCAAGTTTTATTCGATCTGATAGGCTTGCCGTTTTTGCCAGACTATTGGGACTATCAATACAAGCTCAATCATCAAATAGACGATTATAATGACTTGCTCATCACAGGCGTAGGTTCGATTGATGACTTTAAAATCAATGAACTTGAAGAATTTGATGAGGAACAACAAGCCCAACAAGATCAGGTTCCTGTCATTCAGCAACGCACCAACTCGATGGGAATGATGTGGAAGCGTCGTTTCAAAGATGGTTCTGGCTCTATGCAGACAACCTTGAGCACAAACAGGCTTTTTAACAACTTTTCAAATTATACTGACAACGTTAATCAAACCGGTCTGATATTCCAGAATGACGCCGTAGAGCAGGAAACAAAGCTGCGCTATAAGTTGACTAAATTCATGGGGGAATGGACTACCTCTGGCGGTTTTTCTACACAATATGCCAACTACAGCAATGAAACGCAGGACCTGGTGAATAATGCCACCTACTCTGCCGACCTCAATTTTGTGCGCTACGGACTGTTTTTACAAACTAACCGTCGCTTCGCAAAGGATAGAATGGGTATCTCGATTGGCTTACGTGCCGATGGCAATACGTTCACGACTACAGGCAACGAAATTTATCGCACCCTGAGTCCTCGCATGGCGCTTTCATATCGCCTCAAAAAAGACGGAGCCTGGACCTTGAACACCTCAATTGGGCGCTATTATAAGATTCCGCCTTATACGATTCTCGGTTTTCAGAATAATGCTGGCGTCGCTATTAACCAGGACTCCAGGTATATCCGCAGCGACCACTTTGTCTTGGGAACTGAATACCTGGTGGGAAAATCAGGTCGCTTCACGATAGAAGGCTTTTTGAAATTGTATAATGACTATCCGGTTTCAATTCGCGATAGTGTTTCTGTGGCAAATAAAGGCGGTGGCTTTGAAGTGCTGGGAAATGAGCCGGTGGCAAGTGTAGGTAAGGGGCGGACGTACGGAATGGAGATTTTGTACCAGCAAAAATTTAGTGGCAGGTTCTATGCGATTGCCAGTTACACCTTTTATGTGAGCGAATTTACGGGTTTTGACCAAAGCAATTTCTTGCCTTCGGTATGGGACAATCGTCATATTGTTTCGCTTTTGGGAGGAATAAAGCTCGGTGGAAACTGGGAGATCAGCTCGCGCTATCGCTACCTGGGCAAAACGCCTTTTGCTCCGATCGATCAGGCGGCAAGCTTGCAAAGCTATCCTGCACTCGTGCGCGACTTTAGTCGCCTTGGCGAAGAGCAGCTTTCCGCTTTCAGTCAACTCGATATTCGCGTCGACAAAAAATTCAACTTCAATACTTTCAGTCTGGACTTATACTTCGATATACAGAATGCAGCCTTCGGCAGCGTGGCCGATGAACCTCGTTTTGGCCTACGCCGCACCGACGACGGCGCGGTCGTACAGCCGCGAGAACTCGTGCAACTCCCCATGGGACCCAATAGTGGAACGCTGTTGCCGAGTTTGGGAATTGTACTGAACTTTTAAGTATTGTACAGGGCGTAAAATACGTGAGTATCGAGCAGCGAGTATCAAGTATCAAAGAAAAAAGCGCGTATAGATGCTGATTTCATATTCGCTACTTGATCCTTGATGCTTGATACTCTCGCATGGTTTTCAAACGAAAGGCTGCTAATTCTTTCCCAACTCACTAGTCTTTTTTTTAAAAAAAAAGACTACACCTACAACACAACCAGCTTCACATATGCATTTCCTACACGCACGATGTACATACCCGCTGCCCAGCCTGAAGTCTGAATAGTAGTCTGCTGCGAAACAGCACCTTGGTACAAGATCTTACCGCGCAGATTCGATACAGAGATTTCCCTTTCAGTAGGGTTTTGTTCCGCAATTTTCACAGTAAACATCTCACTAGCTGGATTTGGATAAACAGTCAAACCAATCGTTTCTTCTATCGCAGGTTCAATCGCCGTAGAGACATCGTTCGTCACGTTAAACGTTGCCGCTACAGAAGCAAAGTCACCCGTTCCATTTGGAATTCGGGCATAGGAAACATCGGTAGTTTGAGCAGCAAACGTGACATCATCAATAATATCACCATTAGCATCTGACAGGTATAATGACTCACCTGAAGCCGACAGCTTGAAGTTTGCATGTAATCCTGCCTGCGTGTCATCATTGTCTGCCCACACGATCAAAAATCCATTAGGAGCGATGCTTGCCCCAGCTGGAAATAGCCATTGCTGAAGATCGGTACCATCGTCAGATAAGGCAAAGCCTTCCAAATCAATGGTAGTCGTACCATTATTATACAGTTCTATCCAGTCATCAAATTCGCCATCCTGATCAGCCACCGTTGTATCATTCGAAGCCATCAATTCATTGATAACAAGATCGCTTACTCCTGCTGCAACAGATACAGTATGAAACTCGTGCTCTGCGCGCTGAGGTGAGAATTTGCCGATATTGCTGTTTTCCGCATAGATATAATACTGAGCAAAAGCGCTTTCCAAGGTAACATCCACACCATAGGTTCCATCATTCGCTGCGCCATCATTATGGGCGCCGTCATCATACATTGCCACTCTTGTAAAAGGCAATTCTACATTGAATCGGTATCCAATGTAGACATCGTCTTCATCGGTAACATCAGCAGTGATGGTGATCGTCTCATTGAGTGATGGTGCAGTATTCGACAGCGCTAGATTTGAGATGGCTGGTTCTGTTTGTGTAAAATCTGTCAGGCCTAATAAATAGGTACTCCTTGCGTCCATCAGATTGGTGATACCAGGACTGGTTTGGGCACGAGGGCCACCTCCACTCGAAACATCAGTCGTCAGATTTGAAGTGAAATCATTGTAGGTAAAAAACTTGTTTCCATCAGCCTGGACAGCAGCGTCTACCGTAGCCTGTAGAGCTTGTCCAGTCGCATAGTAGCTGTTGCTGTCAAAATTCTCCAATAGCATCGTTTTATAATGTGCGAGATACATGCGCTTGTACATAGGTACGCTCAGGAGTTTTTGTACCAAAGGGAAATCCGCATCATTTTCGTTGAGCAAATGGCTCATCTGCTGCTTCTCGGCAGTAGTTCTCAAAGATCCAGCACCTGTCATCGAAAAGCGGCCAAAAGACTCGTTCAGGTCCCAGACGATTGGCACAAATCGTCCATTGTCGTCTCGATACAAATAATAATTCTGGGCAAAGGCTCCGATATAGCTGTCGAGATTAACCAGTACATTATCAAAGGCAAGCATCCAGAGTGCTCTGTCTACATCCAGCATACTTTCGATATCTGCGACATGATTTGTAAGCGTATCACAAAGATCGATGAGTTCCTGCCAGCCTTCATCTGACTTCAATTCATAAGCATCATAATAACTAGTGCTATCCTGACCGAGGTATTTTAGGTTGGGAAAATCATTCGTCTGTGGCCCTGCTCCGGCCGGAGGATTACACTTAATGAAGGTATTACTTTTAGAATAAAAGCGATTATTTACAAACTTCTTGGACACCGCTTCTGAATTACTGTACAATCCCATCAAGGTTCCGTTCACATAGACATTCGCATAGTTAGAGAGTGGAGCATCCATATACTGTCTGAGTATCTGATAAGAGAGCACCTCGCGAACGAAAGACGGATCATTTGCGACATTGCTCAATTTGATATCCGTGTAGTTTTCATAAATGTGATCCTTATAGGTATCCAGCTCAATGTGGAAAGGATTCTTTGTCTGATTGGCGTTATAGGTACTATTCCCTTTATACTTCACACCGACACTATCAAAGGTTTGACCATTGATCGTGACAGTTGTCGCCATGATATAATCTTCGTTGCCTGCTTTTTCTGCATCTAGTAGCTGATCCCAATTCGTCTGGGCAAAGGTTATTTCGATCGTCTGGATCGTGTCAAGGTGATAAAAATTCTGAGCATGAAGCTGAAAGCTTATAAGCATGATCAAGAAAAGGAGGGACTTTCTCATAGTTGGATAAGTGATTTTTGGATTGAGGATATTGTTTTACTCAAATACCTTAGACGACCTTTCAAAGAATAAACCTTCGCAAGTTGTGTCTACTTTTTCAACAAAACTCCTCAGCGCACCAAAAATCTAAAACCCTTTCCGTGAATATTCTCTATCTGAATACGAGGCTGATCGCGGAAGTGCTTCCTTAGCTTGCTCACGAAAACATCCATGCTGCGCCCATTGAAGTAATTATCGTCACCCCAAAGGAGATTGAGGACATCTTCACGCGCGATGAGTTCATTTTGGTGCAGGCAAAATAAACGGAGTAAGTCAGCTTCTTTTGGAGAAAGACGATGAGACTCGGAGCCATGCTTTAATGTGCGAAGTTCGTAATCGAAGCTAAATCCTGGAAGCTCAAACAAATTGCTTTGGGCAGCAGCAGGCGTCGCTTGCGCGCTGCGATTCAGAATCGCGCGAATGCGATAGAGCAATTCCTCCGCATCAAAAGGCTTGATGATATAATCATCGGCGCCTAGCTTAAAGCCACGAATGATGTCTTCTTTCATGGCGCGGGCTGTTACAAATAGGAGTGCCTGGTCGGGGTTTGCCTTGCGAATATCCTGCGCGAGGGCGAAGCCGTCCTTTTTGGGCATCATCACATCGAGTATACAAAGTGCAAAAGCTCCTTGCTGATAGCGGTCCCATCCCGCTACGCCATCTTTTTCCCACGTGACGGCAAAACCGTTCATCTCCAGGTAGTCACGCATCACTGCGCCAAAGTTGGGCTCGTCTTCTACCAGGAGGATATGCATATGATGGGATGATTAGCTGATTTGATAATTTGATGATGAGCAAATTTGAGAATCTGATTACCAGTCTCTCCCCATCATTATACATTGTACACTTTACATTATACATTGATAAACGATCTCACGAATATAAACCCCACTCAATAGGGATTCAAAAGATTAACATTTTATTAAGTTTTGGCCCATTATAAATACGATCTCCTATTATTAGCCCATCTTATCCCTAAAAATATGCCTCTTATCTCGTTTTGGCACAGTGTTTGGAATACTCGGGAACGTAAGGCTGTTGCAGGAAATCAAACAATGCAAGAATGTTAATTTCCATTTTATTAAAATAAAATAATAGTCTTTTGCTTGCTCCCCCTTGTGTACTTAAATAGCTGAAAACCAGAATGTTATAATTCAGGAAAGAAAACTATTTTTTTACTCAAAAATTACGTCCAACTCATTAAAAAAACAAAACGATGAAAGCTTCTCACCAGAATCTCACCTCTTCTCGGGTAGCCATGAAAGACTTTACTATCTGGCCTATCCAACGTTAGCAGTTACTGTCCTTTAAGCAAAAGCTACTGGTCCGTGAGGGCGGTCAGTAGCTTTTTTGTTTTCCGTATTAAAATGTCGTTCTTTCGGGCTATTCCGAAACTTGCTCTTATTGTTTCAGAACACCTAATTCATGTCCCACCTCCGAGAAAGCGGCTATAGCGCGGTCCAAGTGATCGCGTGTATGTGCAGCAGACAGCTGTACCCTAATCCTGGCTTCCCCTTTTGGAACCACCGGATAGAAAAAGCCTATCACATATATACCTCTCTCGAGCAGACTGGAAGCAAATTTTTGCGCCAGTACGGCATCATACAGCATGACCGGGACAATCGCATGCTCTCCGGGCTTGATATCAAATCCGGCATCCGTCATCTTTTTTCTGAAATAGTGCGTGTTTTCCTCAAGTTGGTCACGCAATTCAGTCGTTTCATCCAGCAGCTTCAATACTTCCAAACTAGCGCCTACAATGCTGGGAGCCAGCGTATTGGAAAAGAGGTAAGGACGAGAACGCTGGCGAAGCATGTCAATGATGGGCTTGCGACCAGTAGTGAAACCGCCCAAAGCGCCCCCAAGGGCTTTGCCAAGGGTACCCGTAATAATATCTACGCGACCCAAAACGTCACGAAACTCGACCGTACCACGGCCAGTTTTACCCAGGAATCCTGTGGCGTGACACTCATCGACCATGACAAGCGCGTCGTATTTATCAGCAAGATCACAGATCTTGTCAAGCTGAGCGATCGTGCCATCCATAGAAAAGACACCGTCCGTAACGATAATGCGACTTCGTTGCTCCTGCGATTCTTGCAAGCAGCGCTCAAGGTCCGCCATATCATTATGCTTATAGCGGTATCGATGCGCTTTACACAGTCGCACTCCATCAATAATACTGGCGTGATTCAGCGCATCCGAAATAATGGCATCCTCTTTACTCAGGAGTGGTTCAAAAACGCCGCCGTTTGCATCAAAGCAAGCAGCATACAGAATAGTATCTTCCGTATGAAGAAATTCTGCGATTTTGAGTTCCAGTTCTCTGTGAATATCTTGCGTCCCGCAAATGAAGCGAACCGACGACATTCCATAGCCATGACTATCAATCGAGGCTTTGGCAGCAGCCAGCACACGAGGGTGTGCACTAAGCCCCAAGTAGTTATTGGCACAAAAGTTGAGTACATTGTCACCAGAAGAGACTTTGATCTCTGCTCCCTGCGGACTGGTGATTATTCGCTCTTCTTTATACAATCCGGCATCCCGGATATCATTAAGTTCCGACGTAATTCTGTTTAGTGTTGATTGCTGCATAGTTTTGTGTGGCATTTTTGAAAAGATTGAGCTAATTTAGGAAGCAATCCCCGAAACCTTCGGTTATCATGAAAAAAGCGTTTACATTATTTACCGCATTACTCCTTGCAGGCTGCTTACAGCTATCTGCTCAGGGAATTTATAATCCTGCGTCAGTTACTGTTACAAGCAATGGTTACACCAATGTAGTTTTTGCAAATCAGCCTACCACTATTTCAGTTGTTGTCAATAATCCTGGATCAGTCAACATTCCTGCTGGCGACCAGATAGACATCAACCTTTCTGTTAACAATGACCCAGGCCAAGTTGCTGCAAACCAGACAATGGCAAATGCGCTACTCAGCCTAAGTACTACTGGAGGATTTCCTACCGGAGTACGCAGTACAACTGTAACAGCAGCATCTATTATAGGTACAGGTCGATTTGGAACAGGAGCTGCTGGCGGAGGTGCCGGTGGTTATGTTCACGATTTTACTATTTGGCCAACAAAACCTGTTAGTGCAAGTGGCTCTTCAGTCTCTGTACAGTCAGGTGGCTCTGTTAGCCTAGATGTATTATATGTCGACGCTGCCGCTTTCAGCGTGAGTCATGCAGGTATTATAGGCTTATCAAATTCTGTAAACTTTAATCAAACATATCCGGTATCAATTTCTTCGCAGAATAATGGTATTGGTGTAAGTACTCGCCCGATTGATTTTTGGGCAAAAATAGACAACTACCCTGCTGTCGTTCTCGGTACAGTAGGCGTTCAGGTTTCTGTAAATGGAACAGCTTCGATTCCAGTTCCAAACTTCAACCTTCAGCAATTATATAGTCAGAATGGTATAGCGCTTCCTTCAAATTTCAAAAACCAGGCTCACAGTCTTACGATTTATGCACGTGAGCAAGGATTGGAGAATAGCCTCACATTGGCAAGCTATACGATTCCTGCCAGCCCTAGCCTACCAGTTACTTTGGCAAGCTTTGAAGGTTTTGTAGAAAATAATACAATCAATCTTTCATGGTCTACTGTGCAAGAGCAGAACAACGCTGCATTTGTTGTAGAAAAACAAATTGCGAATGGTTCATTTGAAGCGATCGCAAGACTTGAAGGACAAGGAAGCAGTGATGATATTCAAACATACTTTCAGAAAGATTACCAGCCACAACTTGGTGCAAATATCTATCGCCTCCGTCAGATCGACATCGATGGAACAGAAACTATCCTTTCGAATCAAGTAGAAGTAACATTTACGGCAGCAAATACGGCCTTGGAAGTCACTGCACTCCCAAATCGCTTTAGAAACGTACTTAAGCTACAGCTTGTGGCGAATGAGGCAGGAGCCGGTTTGTTGGAAATGCTCGACATGAATGGCCGGGTAATGCACAAGGCACCCATTTCTCTTACAGGAGGTGTTCAGCTGCTTGATGTACAAACTGCGAATCTCAGTAGTGGAGCTTACTTTGTACGTGTAATCAACGGCCAGTCATTTGGCATGTGCCGTGTGATCAAGATTGACTAACACTTATTCAATTTTCAAAAAAAGCCTGAAGCACTCCAATGCTTCAGGCTTTTTTTTGTGTAATGCTGCCGATTAAGTGATTCGCTGCGTTGTAGGGTAAACATGTATATTTGCCCCAATGAATCTACGCATACTAGCCCTTCTTTTAATTACGCTGGCGGTTATCACCACTAGCTGCAATATTTTTGACAAAGAGGAACCTCTACCGATGTTTATCAAGGTGGAACAACCCTCAGTCATCCTGAATGAGCAGGGCTTAACCAGCTCTATCGGTGTGAAAGACCTGTGGATCAACCGCGGGGCAGACTTCTTAGGTATATATGAGCCTGGGCAAGTCATTCCTGTATTCCCCGGCGAAAGCGAACGCTTTCTAATGACCGGCGGTATTTTCAATTCAGGATTATCCGGCTTTCGCAGGAAGTACCCTTTTTGGCGATCGGTAGAACAGACTATCCCATATTCTGCATTGGATACTGTCACTGTTCGCCCTACTTTCAAGTACTTCGCCCGAGATACTGCTCTTACCTATGTCTTCGAAGAAGATTTCGAAACTGGAGGGCGCTCATTAGTGAATCGTGCAGGTTCAGACCCCAACGTACTTTTTCAGCGATCTGCTGTTTCTGTTTTTGAAGGCAGCCAGTCGGGTCGAGCTATATTCAACTCGCGTGACACCGTAATGGATATTGTGAGCGAAAGAGATTTCACATTACCTACAACTGGCCAAAAAAGCATCTGGCTGGAGGTACGTTTCAAAAGTGACATTCCTTTTGCTGCGGGATTATTCTACGAAGAAGTCGGGCAAGGCAACTTTGGCCCAATAGGAGGCGATATTTTGTATAAATCCGACGACTGGACCACCGTTTTTATTCCCCTTACCGATCCAGTACGTGGGCTCGCAGGCGCAAACCTGCGCTATCGCATATGGTTTAGAGCGGATGGCCAAAGAGAAAGCGGAACTTTGTACCTTGACTACATACGCCTGATTCACTTTGTATAACTGGAGGCATGTCAAGCCCAACGCATCATACTCTAAAAGATAGCCCTGCTCAAGAGCTGGACCTGCTGGAAAAAGCAGTTCCCATTACGCGTATACGACGCAGGGTTATGTTATCGCAAGCAAGACGGGCACGGTTCCGTTATTTGTTTGCTGATTTTTTGGGGAGCTACCTGGTTTGGTTGGGTTTTGTTGTAGTGAGGCGACGTGTCATCGAGCTCCTTCCCGGATTTGTGCTCGATGGGCAACAATTTATAAATGCTGCTGTAATAGGCATTTACTGGTTGATCGTCTACGGTATTGCGGGTTTGTATAATGAGCCTTTACGGCGTTCTCGCTCGCAAGAATTTATTCAGGTTTTTCGATACTCCTTGATAGGTGTTCTGATTATTTTCTTCCTTGTCTTTCTTGATGATTCTTCAACTATTCCGGGTTATCAACAAAGTCATTATCACTTTACGCTCACGACTTTCTTTGGAATGCAGTTCGCCGTCGTAGCATTACTGCGTCTATTCTTGAGTACCCGAACCCAAATGCGCATACGCAGCAAGAAGCTAAGTTTCCCCACGCTTTTGGTGGGCTGTGGGCCTACTGCGACGGGACTCTATCAAGAGCTAAGTGGCATGCGACGCTCATTGGGCTACAATTTCAGAGGCTATATTTCACTAGAAGAAAAAGAGTCCAGTAACTTACGGGGAAAGCTGAAGCATTTTGGAGACTTATCACGCCTTTTTCATGCTATTGTAAGCCGGCGTATCGAAGAGGTTATTATCGCGCTTGAGCCTGGAGAGGTAAACCGCATCAGCGAAGTGATCGACATTTGCCAGCAAGCACATTGTAAAATCAAGGTCGTTCCCAGCGTGTATGATTACATCATGGGAAGTGTGAAGGTGAACCACATTCTTGGTGCTCCGCTCGTTGAGGTTTTTCCTCAGATTATGAAACAGTGGGAAGTCGTTGCAAAACGCGCTTTTGATATTGGCTTTTCGCTTTTTGCTTTGCTCATGCTGGCACCAGCCTATTTGTTTGTTGCAATTTGTATCAAAATAGACTCAAAAGGTCCCATCATCTATAGCCAGGAGCGCATAGGTCGAGGCGGCAGACCATTTCGTATCCACAAGTTCCGATCGATGTTTCAGGATGCAGAAAAATTGGGACCTCAGCTTTCGTCTGATCATGATCCGCGCATCACGCGCACAGGGCGCATTATGCGCAAGCTCCGTATCGACGAGCTACCTCAGTTCTGGAATGTATTGAAAGGAGATATGAGCATTGTAGGCCCTCGGCCTGAACGCCAGTTTTTCATCGACCAAATCGTAAAAGAAGCTCCTCACTATCGCCACCTGCACAAGATCAAGCCAGGCATCACGTCATGGGGTCAGGTGAAGTATGGTTATGCAGAAAATGTGGAACAAATGGTCAAGCGCCTGCAATTTGACATCCTCTATCTGGAAAACATGTCATTCACACTTGACCTCCGCATCATTCTATATACTGTTATCGTGATGCTGGAAGGGCGTGGGAAGTAGATAGTATCTCTCGCGCTAATACCAATCCATATAAAAAATTCTACAATCACTTTTCTGCAATTTCCAATCTGCAACACATTTTCCTTGATTGGAGATTGTAGAGGAGTGATTCTAGATTTTTGAAATAGAAATAAAAACTATGGATTGGTATAAATCATGGACTTCCTCACAGTAATGGACAGTAAGATATGTGAAGTTGGTTATTAAATTCAACCCTTCAAATCATATTGTATGTCAAAACCACGAAAAAGGTATAGCAAGACAGAGAAGCTTGAAATTATCAAAATGAGCTTAGAAGAAGATGTCTCAGTTCCTGAGTTATCTGAGCGATTTGGATTAGGCCCGAGCACGATTTATAATTGGCGAAGCCGTTATTATAAAGACCATGGGATTATTCCAGAGGGCCAAGGTGTGAAGCCATTGAGTGATGAAGAGCGTGAGGTTGTTCGTCTCAAAAAGCAGTTGCGTGAGACCGAATTAGAGCGTGATATCCTAAAAAAGGCCATCGGCATCTTCTCCAAGACCGACAAGAAATTTTCAGGTTCATGAAAGCACATGCACACGAATTTCCCGTTGAGAAGATGTCAAATATCTTTGATGTGAGTCGTAGCGGCTATTACGCCTGGCTGAAACGAGATAGAGAAGAGCCCGCTCTACACGCTGATTTAGACAAGGAAATAAAGGCCTCGTTTAGCAAGAGTAGAAAGAGTTATGGCAGTCCCCGAATCACTGAATATTTGGCGAAACAAGGTATCTCAACATCAAAATCCACCGTGGCAAGACGGATGAAAGTATTGAGAATCAAGGCCAAACGTTCGCGTAAATATATCACAACGACCAACTCAAAGCACCACGAACCGATTGCTCCTAATTTGCTTAATCGTGAGTTTCAGGCTTCGCAACCAGCCCAAAAGTGGGTAGGAGATATTACGTATTTGAAAGTTGGCCGATGCTGGTTTTATCTCACAGTCGTCATTGACTTGGCTGACCGAGCCGTTATTGGCTGGGCATTGAGCGATAACATGACGGCGCAACACACGACAATCAAAGCCTTCAAACATGCTCTGAACAATCGTAAACCAAACAAGGAGATGATGTTTCATTCAGATCGTGGGGTTCAATATGCTTGCCAGGACTTCCGTGATTTGCTAGACGAACATGCCATTGCCCAGAGCATGTCACGAAAAGGTAACTGTTGGGACAATGCTGTGGCCGAGTCTTTTTTCAAAACAATCAAAGCCGAATGCCTTCATCATGAGCAGTTCGCCAACTACCAACAAGCATACTCAGCCATTTTCAACTATATTGATGGATGGTACAATACACTCAGGATTCATTCAACACTTGGTGGAAAATCACCTCACGAACATTACTCAGCAATGACAAATCTTAAAATGGCAGCTTAGCATAAACTTACTGTCCATTATTGTGAGGAAGTCCATTATAAATTCTTCCGTCCTTTTTTTGGAAAGGAACTTTTCTATTTAAAAAAACTTCCTCTAGATCAGAAAAGAATACCTCATCGTACATCTCATGAATTTCCTTTTCTAATACTTCTTCAACCCTCACTAAGCCATAATGCCTTTTATATATTACAGGTATGAGTTTATGGTTAAGTAGTTCAAAGGTTTTTCCGCTTTTTAAAGCAACATGAAATCTCGCCTTCCAAGTAAGACTGTAGCAATCCATCGGGTTGGCACGATAAGCAAAAGGAAAAAAAAAAAAAAAAATGGTGTCTCCTTGTCTAGAATGAAAAT
>JBGCFB010000085.1:0-23775 GCA_045106685.1 Bacteroidia bacterium
GCATGTGTAGGAGTTTCTGTTTTTGCCATATTGGCAAATGGATTGGGAACCGTCTCACCTTCCACTTGTAAACGTGCGTCCAAATCAGCCTTGAACGAATCAATGGTCATTCTTACTTTGTAACCATCTCCTTCGCGGTAACTCTTGTCAAAGGCATGCTCAAACATGTCTGCATCATCATATGCGGTTGCAAACACATCGCGTGACCTGACTACCCAGAGATTTGCGCATTGCTCTCTTCTACCAAACTGTTCTTTGGCGAGGATAAGCGCAAGCTGGGGATTCGCTGCATGAATAGCGCCAACGTGAATATGCTGTTCGCCACGATTTTGTTGTTGGAAAACCTCGTAGTTCTGCCATTGCATTAAATCGCCTTCGTCGTGTTTCTTCTCCTCCGTATAAGGGAGATCGACGCGATTCATACGAGGGTCTAGGGATTGGCTCATGTTGATTTGATGATTAGCTGATTTGGTAATGAGTTGATTTAAGAATTAGCTAATCAGCTAATTATCGCATCAGTTAATTGGATTATTTTGTCGAGGATTTTGGCGCGAGCTGAACTTACAACATCATGCGTCAAAAGCCCTTTTCGTTCCTGGCTTTCGTAGTGACGGTACCCTGAAGTCAAGTGGATGATTTCATTTTGGTGATCGGGGGCATTTTGGGACGAATAGGTAAACAAAAGCTCAAGTGCAATGTCGAGCTTGCCGTCCATGACGAGTTTCATCACATTGGGCTTTAGGCTTTCCTTATCTGCTTCCTTTGTTCCCCGCTCAATATCGTCTAATTCTTCTCTAAGAACAGGGAGAACGAATTCATACAATAGGTGAGCAGGGCTGTTTTGATTTGAATTAATAATGCCCTGAATGGCTTCTTCACGTTTTTCCTGGAGCCACTTTGCATATATCAAAACCTCAAGTTCACGCTTGCGCAGCTTTGTTTCCTTAAGAAAAGAAGTAAGATTATACTTCAGCTGATCGCGATCTATTGGATGAAGTTTTGAAACCTCCAATTGATTTCCACTTTCAAGTAGCAACACCTTCTCCTCTTTTAAAGCATCAATAGCAGCGCGGATTTTTTCAATCTCCGCGCTGCTATTTTGTGAGAATATGTTGGACTCATTGTTCATGTGGTCATTATTCATGCGATCATTAGTCATTAGATAAGTATTAATGATTCTATGACTAATGAAGAATTATGCAATGACTCATGGTGTTAAGCAAAAGGTGCTACATATTGCTCTTCCTTATTCAGCAAAGCACGCTTAACCCAGGCGCCTTTTTCCTCTGCCCAGCGGCGTACAGCAAGACGCTCTGCATTACATGGCCCGTCGCCACGAATCACGCGGAAGAATTCATCCCAATCAGGATCAGAAAATTCCCACTCGCCGGTTTCTGCATTCTTGAGCAAATTTGGATCGGGAAGTGTAAGACCCAGCTCCCAAATCTTCGGCACATACATGTCTAGGAAAGCTTGACGCATCGCGTCATTCGTCGCGAGTTTTATTCTCCACTTGGTCAGCTTTTCAGTATGAACCGAAACGGTATCTGGAGGACCAAAGAAATGCATAATCGGCTTCCACCAGCGATTCAGTGCCTCTTGTACCATTGTGCGTTGGGTCTCTGTTCCAGTAGCAAGACGAACGACGTTATCGTGTCCATACTTGAGGTGGAAGGATTCTTCATAGCAAATCCGCTCCAGTGCACGGCAATAAGGGCCATAGCTTCCTTTCGAATTGGTAACTTGATTTACAATCGCTCCTGCGTCGATCAGCCATGCAATTACGGCCGAATCCGCCCAGGTAACGGCTGGGTAATTAAATACATTAGAGTACTTGGACTTGCCGTTGATCAGGTCATTGACCATATCCTCGCGGCTTTTGCCGAGGGTTTCGGCAGCAGCGTAGAGTAGCTGACCGTGACCGACTTCGTCCTGCACTTTGGCCATAAGGGCCAGTTTGCGGCGAAAGCCTGGCGCGCGGGTAATCCATGTGCCTTCTGGTAGCGCTCCGATGATCTCAGAGTGAGCATGCTGCTCGATCATGCGCGTCAGCTGACGGCGATACTCATAAGGCATCCAGTCCTGCGGCTCAATTTTCTTGCCCGCATCAATTTTTGCCTCAAACTCAGCAAGCAAGATCGGATCTTCATCCTCTACCTTGCGGCCTTTGTTGTCAATGTCGATTACTGTGATGCTTCCGTACATAGTGTTGCTGATTTGATGATTAGCAGATTAGCTGATTTGGTAATTATCTCATTATCAAATCAGCTAATCATCAAATTAATAAGCCTCCGAAGAGGATGTTTTTTGTCGTTTGTTTAACTTCCTTAACCGTCATTTCGCCATTTGGTTTGTACCAGCGCGATACCCAGTTCACAGAAGCAAAAAGTGTATGAGTCAGGAATCGATTGGGAAATGAGTTGAACGCGCCGCTCTTTTTTCCTGCTTTAATCACATCAATGAAGAGATTCTCATAACGTTCGCGAAGTGCTTTGAAGTCGGCAAGGTGTGTTCCTTCAAGGTGTTTCCATTCTTCAAAAAAGATTGCAGAAACGTCCTGATTTTCTATAATGACATCGATGTGCGCATCAAGCATGCTTTCCAGCTTTTGCTTTGGAGAAAGCGCTTTTTCAGCGATGGGCTCTACTTTTTCAAAAAATGCCTGAGCACAGCGTAAAGCTATTTCCCAAAGCATGATTTCTTTTGATTTGAAATTACTATAGAGACTCGCCGGTTTGATATCCAGCTTTTCTGCGAGTACACGCATAGACGCACTTGAGTAGCCTTTAGCACTAAAAAGTGCCTGGGCTTCCTGAAGGATTTCTTCCTTACGATTACTCAGTGGATGTACAAGTGTGGTTGGCATGCCTAACGTTCGTTAGCCAAAGATACGGATGTGATTGCTGAATTGCAAAAGGCCATGTCGCCGGATACGGCGGCATGGCCGTAGAGGCGCAAAATTTTGCGCCTCTGACAAGATGCAAGACCTTGCGTTTGTGGGGAGACGCAAGATCTTGCGTTTTTGGGGAGACGCAAGATTTTGCGTTTGTGGGGAGACGCAAAATTTTGCGCCTCTACGCTTTGCGTACAAATTCTGATTTCAATCCCATGGCACCGAATCCTTCGATTTTACATGAAATATCATGATCACCATCGACAAGGCGGATGTTCTTGACCTTGGTGCCGGCTTTAACGGGTTTGGGTGCGCCTTTGACGGGTAGGTCCTTGATTACTACAACACTGTCGCCATCCTGCAAGATGTTTCCATTCACATCTTTTATCGCATTTGGGTCTTCAATAACTTCGTCTGGATTCCATTCGTGTCCGCATGTCGGGCAGGCCATAAGCACACCGGTAGAATAGGTGAATTCAGAAGAGCATTGAGGGCAGGCAGGTATATCAGACATGATGGATATTTGATGTGTTATTGGATGGCGAAAGTAGATAATTCTAATCAATTATCTTTGGATTCCATTTAGACCAAAACCCAACCATGAAAAACCATTTACTCCTTTCGATTTTAGTCTGTTTCGCCTCTTTTGTTTTTGCACAAACTGATAGTACAGATGGCGCGATGCTGGGGAATCATCAGGTTGATACACTCTTCGTACCTGGTATTGAGGAGACCATATTTGTAGATACAGAACCAAGTCCACTCAATATGCAGGATATAGCTGATTCTATCGGGTATCCTATGATTGCTCGCGAAGCAAATATTGAAGGTTTGGTTGTCGTACGAGTTCTAGTAGATACTGCTGGTCAATTTGTAAAGCAAAAAGTAATCAAGAAAGGCCACCCTGTATTAGCTGAAGCTGTATTGAAACATTCGCATAGGCTAATATTTAGCCCAGCGATTGAGGATGGAAAGAAAACCATGTTTTGGGTCAATATCCCTTTTGCTTTTAGGCTAATTGATGGAGACAGTAAAAAGAAGAAAAAGCGGAAGAGACGGAATTGATGTTGGAACGTTGATCTTGATGATTTACGCAGATCAGAATTTCGGAATGCTGATCTTTTTGATTAGCGCAGATTCACACATTCACCAATTCGCTAATTTTCTTCCAGTATCCAAACCTTAAAGCTTACACCTTCCAGTTCAATAGTGTAGCTTTTTCCGCCTTTGATTTTTTGAAGGTTTTTGGCTTTGTCTTTTACGCCATTTTTATGGTCTAGGCCACTATTATTGCCGATGAGTTTCCAGGTCCCTGGTGGGAGTTGCACATCTTTAAAATCATGCGTATCACTGCCTGTATTGATCAACACAAGTACCTTATTATCAACAAGATAACCGAGCTGGTACGGATTAGGCGTATCGATCCACTGGTAGTAATCGGAGGATACAGAATCAGCTACACGGAATACTTTTCCAGCTTCGCTTAGGCGAAAGTGATTTAAGCCTCGCCAAAAGGCGTGCATGCCTTTATAATCACAATGAATCTCTTCCATATCAGTCGTGGCGCCGACTTGCTCCCAGACAAAGCGATTAGCCTTACGAAGGTTGTAGCTGTCACGCTTTCCATGGAAATATAACTTGCGTCCATCGGGGAGCGTCTTGAAGGTTTCCGCGAGTGGAGCGCTTCCTTTTGAGCGCATGATCTCGGTGCCGCCATGCGTGACGATGGGGCCCAGGCTGGTGTATAGCAACAAGGCCGCTATTTTGTAACGATCTTCATCCACACCCATGCGTCCATCCCAGTTCGTAGTGGCAAAGCGGTCTGCCAGTGCCCAGTTGTCGTGGATGTCGAGGTAACTGATGCCGCTCAGCGGAGTTTTATCATCAGCAAAAGAAGCCGAAAGCGCCATCTTTACTTTCTCAAACTCGCTGTAATTTGCTCCTGCCCAACCGCGATCACGCTCCTTTTCCTGCGGATTTCCAGTTGGTCCTTTGAAAGCATTTCGCGCATCGTCCTGAAAGAAACAGATGGGGGAGTTGTGTTTGTACCAATCCCAACTAGGGTTAGTCTCGAAGTCGGGATCATTGGAACCGATCCAAGGCTCGCCATAGATAATGATGTCTGGCCCAAGTTCTTCGCGAAGCTTGATCAAAGTCTGGCGATCTACCTGACCTGCGAGGTCAATCCGAAATCCGTCGATGCCAAATTCTTCAATCCAGTGCTTGCACTGATCGATCAACCAGCGCTGGACCATTGGGCGATTTTCGAATTTTACTTCGTTGCCATACTCTCCGATATGATCGAGGTCTTTGGTGCGATAATGGTAAATTTTGTCAATAACATCCCAATGGAAAAAGTGAGGTCCGCCATCCATATCTTCCGCCGTATGGTTGGGGACGATATCGATGATCACGGCCATATTTTTATCATGAAAGGCTTGTACCAAATTGCGGAACTGGGTGCGCTCAGCACCTGGTGCGTCGCCTTTGCGGCGGAAGCGATTCTCTACAGCAAAAGCATGCGAAGTGCGGTAGCCCCACTGGTAATTTTCCATGTGAATATCCTGCGCGATCATGTCAGGATCATCTTTGAAAGCTTCCTGCCACAGTTCGTCGGGGTGATGCATAAATTCCTGCATCGGTTGCAGGTGTACAACGTTGATCCCCAGATCGACGAGATAATCAAAGCCTACGGCTTCTCCTTGCTCATTCTTTAGATGCGGTTTGTGAAAAGCCGGAATCGTGCCCTTTTCATTATCAGGAACAGGAAGTAGGTCCGTAAAGTCTTGAATATGAACCTCATACGCAATTAAATCTTTCAATTTTGGAATGCCTTTCAGGAGCTTTGTGGCAGGTTTTGTCGCTTTTGTCACCATACTTCTTCCCCAGGCATCATCATTTACACGTGCGTATGGATCTGAAATATGTTTGGGGTTTTTGTCAAAAAAATGATTCCCTGGCTGGTCTGCACCATGTACGGTGAAATCATACCAGGTTCCACTCATATCGCCAGCGAAAAAGGTTTCCCAGACACCATTTTCATCCTTTTGCATAGGCTCTTTGCGTCCTTCACCTCCGCGCATTTCATCATATAAATACACCCAAACGGATTCTGCTCTGGGAGCGAATAATCGAATAGCAGTTTGTTTGCCATCTTTTTGCACCTCCGCTCCGAGCGTTTTGTTACTATACAAAGTCCTAAACCAGCCGTCATAACTGCACCAGCTCTTGAGTTTCTGATCAGGGATTTCGAGATGGTATACCTTGCGCTTATCAATGGGCTGGGCTGGAATAATCAAAATCTCAGTTTGAGTATTGGGAAGAATTTCCGCGATAGGGATTTCGTTTTGATCAGCATCCAACAAACGATAATGCGATGTAAGAAGGCTGCGAGGAGCGCCATCAATACGAGCCCAAATGGTATTGTTAGGAGTAAGTTCAGCACGCAGGCTGGGAGGAGTGATGTCTTGCATAAAAACGAGGTTTCCACCTTGTGTATTAGTAGCATCGGCAGGAGGCGAAAGCCATTCTCCATTGTCGATGCGGAATTTAAACTCAGCCCGTGGTGGGATGTTTGTATAATTTGGATTCAGTAAAAAAAGCTTGTCTTCTTCCAGTATCCAACTCGGGTCATTCATGTCCTGACTCCAGCCGCGAAAGCTGCCAGTAACTACGACTTTGCTAGCATTAGGCTTGGCGTAAGCTTCCCGGTCAAAAAGGAACCAGGTCGTATCGCCCCGCTGGGCGAAGCCTTGGCGTGATTCTTTGGCACTGAACTTCTGTCCATAGCTCGATGAAAAAACAAGAACCAGAAAGGCCCCAACGGCATATCGTAATAGAAACATGGTCAATATTTAGGAAATAAGTGCTTTGTAATCTTGGATGCTTTTACGGACAATTTCTTTCGCGACATCTGCATCCTGAAAGTCTTCTACCTCAACCGTTTTATTTTCCAGCTTTTTATAGTCTTCGAAAAAATTGCGCATTTCTTTCAAGAAGTGAGCAGGTATTTGTGAAAGATTATGGATATGATTTACACTCATATCGCCTTCAGCTACGGCTATGATTTTATCATCGAGTTCTCCGTCATCCAGCATGCGCATTACGCCTATGACGCGTGACTCTATGAGACATAGCGGAACAACAGCTATTTGAGAGAAAACAAGAATATCGAGCGGGTCATTGTCGTCACAGTATGTTTGAGGAATGAAGCCATAATTAGCTGGGTAGTACATCGAAGAATAAATCACCCGGTCCATTTTTAATAAGCCTGTTTCTTTATCAAGCTCATATTTTGCACGTGTGTTTTTAGGTATTTCGATGATGCCATTGACAACTTCAGGGGCGTTTGCTCCTGGCGAAACTTTGTGCCAGGGATTCGTGGGATCTATAATGGTTTTGTTCATGTTCTAAAAAAGGTGGTAATTCTATTTTACGGCCGCCATTGCAGCACCAATAATGCCTGCATGATTAAGCAATGTTGCAGGAACCGTTTCGCAGGGAACATCGATCCACTGCTCGTAGTTTTCCCATTTCTTGCTTTGGCCACCGCCTAGGATGATCTTGTTAGGATAAAACCAGCCATGGAGTTGATTGAGGTATTCGTTCAATCTATTTCCCCAAATCTCCCAGCTTAGTTCTTCATTTTTGCGAATAGAATTGGCGCAGTACTTTTCAGCAACATGGGTATGTCCTTTAAGATACACATGGCCAAGTTCTGTATTAGGAACAAGTTTGCCATCGATAAAAAGCGCGGTCCCAATACCAGTTCCAACTGTGACAAAAACCATCACGCCAGGAATGTCTTTGCCTGCACCAAAACGGGCAGAAGCGAGACCAGCAGCATCTGCGTCATTGACGACACTCACTGGCAGATTTGTTTTTTTACTAAAAAGCGCTTCTACCTGCACACCTATCCAGCTTTTGTCAATGTTGGAAGCTGTCCTTACAACACCGAGTTGAACGGCCGCAGGGAAACCACAACCTATCGGACCTTTCCATTCAAAATGGTCTACGATATCCTTTAAGGTCGCAGTCATCGATTCCGGATTAGCGGGTTGTGGCGTTGGAATGCGAAAGCGTTCGGTAAGAAGCTCGCCGGTGTGTACATTTACAGGCGCGCCTTTCATGCCCGTACCACCGATATCAATTCCTAAAATAACGTGATCATCCATATGGCAGTCAAAAATACATACTGGCGGACTATTCGCCGAATCGGATGGAGCTTTCTTATAATATCTGCTGCATTATTAATGATTTTGCTGGTTACGGGCATTATCATGAATAAGCCACAGCCGCAGCAAGATCCTGCAACATTTGATGAAGCTGATCGCCTTGCGGCAAAAATGGTGCAAGCAGTCCACGGTAATGACTGGGATTCTACCAATGTAGTAAGCTGGGATTTTGTGGGGCGTCAAAAGCATATTTGGGACAGAAAACGCATGCTCGCCAAGGTTGAATGGGGAAAGAAAATGGTCTTGATTAATCTTTCTACTAAGCAAGGAAAGGCTTTTGTAAAAGGAAAAGAAGTGGAAGGCGCAAAGAAGGATAAGCTACTGAATAAAGCCTGGTCCATGTGGGTGAATGATTCCTTTTGGTTAAACCCGGTTGTGAAGGTTTTTGATGAAGGCGTTACCCGATCGATCGTCCCACTCAAAAATGGCAAAAAAGGCCTTATGGCGCAGTATAGTAGCGGAGGCCTAACGCCTGGCGACGCTTATGTATGGGAACTCGACGAGCAATATCGCCCGATTTCCTGGCAATTATGGGTGAAGGTTGTCCCAGTAGGAGGACTTAGTTTTTCCTGGGAAGGCTGGCAACAAACATCAACCGGAGCTTGGATATCTTCCATTCATGAAGGCCCATTTACCATCAAGGTTTCTGATATTAAGACGGCTGATTCCATCGAAGCGCTCGTCGGAAGCGATATCTTTTCTGAAATCATTTATAATTAATAATTGGCAATGAATAATGAACTTTTAGCATATGTTAGTTTTCGCTAATCACTCATCATCAAATTACCAAATCAGCTAATCATCAAATCAACATGAGTTTATTATTTAACAGCTTTTCTGACTGGTCAGATCATGTTCAAAATACCGATGAGCCTGTTTGGCATGCGGTGATGGAATATGAGAAATTCCAGAAAGACAGAAGCGAGGCGGAAATCTGGGAGAAACTCGCGCAAGCATATGCGGTGATGATAGATGCTGTGCAGACTGGGTTGGAACGCGACATGACTTCATTGAGTGGCATGATTTCAAATGGTGCCAAAAAGGTGAAGGATTGCAAGGTCCAGGTCTTGGGGCCTGAGTTCCATATGTTGGTGTATAATACGCTGTCAGCCAAGGAGTTGAATGCCTGCATGGGTAGGGTAGTGGCTGCGCCTACAGCTGGCGCATCGGGCATTATGCCTGGAGTGCTTTCTACGATGGAGGCTATTCATAAACCCTCAAAGCGAACGCTATATGAAAGCATGCTCGTTGCTGCTGGCGTTGCGCTTATTATTGAGAACAGAGCCTCCATCTCAGGTGCCGTAGGTGGTTGTCAGGCAGAGACAGGAACTGCCGCCGCCATGGGCGCTGCAGCGATCGTGTATTGCCTCGGTGGCGATATGAATATGATCCTGGAGTCCGTTTCGATTACGATTATGAATATGCTTGGTCTGATCTGTGATCCTGTAGCTGGCCTTGTTGAAATTCCATGCGTGAAGCGCAATGCTTCTGCGAGTGTGATCGCTTTTTCTTCCGCTCAGATAGCGCTTGCTGGTGATTCCGCAGGCATTCCCGTAGATGAGGTTGTAGATGTGATGGGCGAAGTAGGAGCCAGTATGGAAGTGAAATACAAGGAAACCGCGATGGGCGGTTTGGCTGCTACGCCGACAGGTCAGGATATCGCCTCACGTGTTTTGAAGCATGCAGCAGAATCTATGGAAGAGGAAGAAGAAACGGTATGAATGTTGTAATTTAGTCAGTGTACTTTTTTACAAAAAATATGGGTTAGGTATGTGTTCGATTTAATTCAAGTCACCGAACGCTAAACCCAAATAGCTTCTCGATTTTATTATGAAACGCTTCTCACTTTTACTCCCCTTAATTTTACTATTTTTTGGTGTCCAGGCACGCCAGGTTTTGACCGGATTTGACTTTGATGAAGGCAATTGGGCACTCGTCGGTGTGCCGCTTCACAACTATCAGGATATTCCTATTCAGCAGGAACTAGGAGCTTTTATTCTGAAAAATGCTTCCGAACTCAAACAAATACAGACTAACTGGAACCTCGAAACGACATTCGAGGATAACTGTGATTATCACTATGCGCTCAAGTTTTATAAAGACGGCAATCTGGTCGAAACAGTAAAACTGAACTTGTACTGCGGGTATCTCACCAGAGATGGTTTGTCATATCGGTTTCAGGAAAAACATTTTGAGACATTTAAACAAAAAGCAAAACCTATCAACTGGTCACGGATCACTTTTGGTACTGTGGAGCGCATGAAGCAAGCGATTAGCAAGCTCAGTAAGCAGCCTGATGTGTATTTTTATGATGATCCTAATCCTTATAAGTATCCTGGCTTCTTTACCATTTCAGTAAATAATTTGCCATGGGATACCAATGTTGATTCGGTCGACCAGGTAGTTAGAAAGGCATTGGAAGGAGAAGCAGGCCGAACAGATTTTTATCTCGCTCGCCAGTATTACTATGTTCGGGGCGACATCATGTTTGTGCGCTATCTGGTCAATTGTGACGAGTCTTTTAGTAGCGAAGTGCCCGATGAGAAGCAGGTGCTTACATGGCGTTCGCACTTTCAAGCTGCAGATTCTGTTAGATTGGTCGCGATCGGAGTGAGTAAAAAGCGCTACAAGCGCATTATGCGAGACGATAAGTAGGTTATGTGTTTGGGGTTAAGGGTTTTGAGTTTATCATGTCTTTTTTAATCAAATGAAACTCAAAACACCAAACTCACAACACTCAACAAGGAAAGTATAGCAATAAAAAAAGCGATGTGATTACTCACATCGCTTTTCTTTTGGGGTGGCTAATGGGGCTCGAACCCACGACCCTCGGTACCACAAACCGATGCTCTAACCAGCTGAGCTATAGCCACCGTCATAATTACTGGACGGCAAATGTAAAACAAAGTTTCTAATTGAACCAAGATTTACCATCAATTTTTTAAATGAACAAGATTTGCTGCTTCACATAAGCTGAGTTTGTCGATTTCAAGTACCGTTTGGCCTTCAGCATCGACATGATACATTGGTACAAAACGCGCTCCCCAGACCACATCTGTACTTCTATAAGAACCTCTAGCGTGGACATTTTGAGCAAATGTGTCATCATAGCCATTAATGATAACCATGAACTCCGGATCACATTTTTGCAGATCCTTCAGGCTGAAATTCCAAATAGGGCTTTCCTCGTCTACAGGATGAACGATTGTCCAGTTGAGCGGGAACATCGTAACAGTGTCGCGCTCCAGCCCTAACTGACGATACATTCTGGTTCCATCCTCAAACCAGCTCATGATCACCTCCACATGTAGGTTTATCAATTGGCTGCTGCGTGCATTTACTATTCTGAACATCAGCGCATCCTGGTCGTCCTTATAAGGACCGGCCAGCATTTTATCACTATATAGAACAGTTGCTGTCGGGCGTGAGAATCGACCATAGAGCAAGCCCGTGGCGAAGGCGAAGCCCATCAATCCGACCATCGCCTCAAAGCTAGAGAGTAAGCTCGCAGCATGACTTTGGGGACTTATAGCACCGTATCCTACCGTCGTGAAGGTTTGGGTGCTGAAATAGAAACAGTATAAAAAACTGGCCCACCAGCCTTCATCCTTTGGATGTCCTGTAATGCCATTTATGCCCGTCGCCATATATAAGAGGGCGAATGTGGCATTCAGTAAGATGAAAAAGATAAATACCCATAGCAGAAAGCGCGCCCAGGAAATACTAATCAGGTAGTTGTATAAGTGGAAATTCCTGAACCCAAGACCGGTACGTTTTATGTTAAAGGAACCATCCTGATTCAGCAGGCGCGAAGTCGACCCCGCGAGTTGGTTTCCAAAGCCAAGGTCGGCTCCTTGTCCTTCGGCGTTTTCGGATGGCTGTTCTTTTTCTTTTGCCATGTAGTTAAAGCAATTTTCGCAAATGGATTAACAAGTGGTCAGACGACTTAAGTGGTCAGACGACTCAAGCGGTCAGACGACTTAAGTGGTCTGACGACTTGCGCGTGCGCCCGCATTATGATAGTTGTTTATTATTATAACACCAAAATGCTTTTTTGTGTCGACTTGGAGAGCGGGTAAGCTTTACTTCTGTTTAACCTCAATCTTATCGACTTCTTCGATCAACTTACTAACGCCTTTTGCGCCTTTATTTTTGATCAGACAATCGTTGATTTCCTTTCGTTTGTTGCGCATGCTGGTATGGAGCTCGTCGTAAATATCGCTGCGATCTTCGTCTATTCGAGCCATTTCGCTGCGGCTGAGACGCGCCTTAAGATCGGCGGCTACTGGCTGTACGATGCATTCACATTTATACTTCTCTTCTTTCCCTTCCACACAATATCGTTCCTCCAATCCACTCAGCGTAGCACCCGAAAATATCAGTTTGGTACCACCCTTTTTTAAATCAGAAATGGAGCCCCCAAATACAAACAGATAAAGCGCAAGTGCAATAATCGCTAGTACAACTACTGTTTTGATGATTTTGCCACCGATTTTTACTACTACCCAAATTCCACCAATAATGGCCAGGATAAATATGATAAGCTGTGGTAAGTCTAAAGAATTGAAATCCATGAAATGATTGTCAGTTGAAAAATATGCTGCAAGATATGTACAATCCGCTAATTACTGGCTTTAGCATGATAGGCCTTCAATTTTATTGCTTCGGTACTGTCTACTGCAAACCAACTAAGGACCGGATCGGCCGTCATGAAATAATGCGGCAATTCCCAGGCATGAGTTTTGACCCAATGTGGTGGGATCGCATCGCCTACAAAACTTGCATGCAGCGCTGCAATCGTAACGCCTCGCGCCTTGCTCAGGCTATCCACAAATGCAGGTGTGCAAGTGCCGGCAAGCTTAGCCTTCATCATAGGCGGATCGGTGATTCCGTTGAGGTCTGTTATGCGGCAGTCCGTTTCGTAAGCGACTGCACCGATATCATTGAGGGCGATGGAGGCAGTAGGGTAGTGGGTGTTGAGAAAAGCAGCGGTAGCTCGATGTTGGTGGGCGATGTCAAAAACCGCTGCGCCGTGGTTGGCGGTGAAGTAACCTGCTCGCAGCATAAAAGGAAACAGGCACACGCCTGCAATGACCCAGGCTAGCGACTCTTTTTGCTTGACAAATTTCCAGATGAAAGGAAGGGCAATCCAGAGTCCAAGGCCGATCAGGTAGGCTTCGTAGCGGTAACCTCCTACCTGCGCCAGCCATACCTGGGGCAATATGCATAAGGCTACGGCTGCGGCCTGAAAGGCCTTTGGGCCTTTTGGTACAACATACACAACACCAAGCATCGCTACCAGCAGAATGAGCATAAATGGATGCTCGTAAAGTACTTCCATGCCGTGGCGCAGCCATGTGGCAAGCCCGACTTGCCAGGGCGCCTGCCCCTTGCCCAGAAGGGTAAGCGGAAGAAAACTACCGCCTCGTGAAAGGCTGTATAATCCGATAATGCAGACGGGTAATATCGATCCTAAAAAGGTGATTAGGGCTTCTTTATAGCGCTTTTTGACTAAAAACAAAAAGGCCACTGATCCTGCAAGAAAAAGCCCTTCATAGCGAAAAAGACTACTCAGCGTTGCGGCGAGACCAAGCTTTTTAAGTGAGACTTGACCTTCCGATTTACCGGCCACAATAAGTAACCAGAGGTTTGCCCAGAGTTGCCATGCGTGTTCCATCCCGTTTAGTACCAATAAGCCCAAAGGGGTGAGAACGATAAAAATAATCGCCCAAATAATGTATCGCCAGGATTGCTTTTGAGTTGCTGGGATATCTGTTTGATCCGACTTTTTCCACTGTTTTAAAATCAAGGACAAAACACTCAGGGCTGCAAAGGTGTTCAATGCCAACGGAAGCCAGAATGGCATCGAATTCCAGCCTCCCGTAAGGGCGAGAAGTATGGTATAACCTGGCGAAGAGGAACTCATGCAAAAGCTGTCAGGATGAATTCCAAAGCTTCCATGTGCCCAAAATTGCTCCGCAATTGCGAGGTGTATATAGGCATCATCTACGGGGTAGGTGAAACCAAAATCACCTCCGGCCTGTATGGATATGACGATTCCTACCGCGAGTAGTATGAGCAGAAAAGCGTGTGCTATTTTGGTGAAGCCGTATGCTTGCATTGAACAAAGGTAAAATTCCGTCCATCATTTTTTTTATATTTTCGTACACAAATTCAAAATTCCCATGATGAATAAACCCACACTACTTCTCCTACTCTTTTTTACACCACTTTTCTTTTTTGCACAAACCGACTACGACCAACTTCCCCCGTCAAAGCTTGAAGCCCTCCAGGAAGCATACCCTGAAGAGGAATTTGTGCTACTCAATGCTGAGATAAACTACACCTTCGAAATGGAGGATGGTAAACCCGTTGGTTACAAGGAGGTGAGAGAGACAATTGCCAATCTTGAATCGTATGAAACGTACTCCTTTGGAGCTGTTTTTGACGAATTTTCTACGGTAGAGGAACTCAATAAACTAAATCGAAAAGGGAAGCCTCAGAAGATCACGATTGCGACTGCTTCTTACGAACATGAAGGCATCTTCTACGACGATTCTAAGGTGAGCTGGCTCAATGCTCGTTTTGGTGAAGAAGGCACCATTATCAGTTTTGTAAGTAAGGTCAAATACACAGATTTACGCTTTATCACCACGAGCTATTTCCACGAAAATATGCCGGTTGAGAAGAAGGTCATTACGTACGAAATTCCTGATTGGCTAGACATCGAGGTTAGACGATTTAACTTCGATAAACATACAGTGACGGTTAACGAAACGGAAGGGAAAGGTGCTGATATTCAGACATTTACGATGATCGATATGGCGCCTGATGATCCTGGTGACCACACTGCTGGCCCTTCGCACTATTTGCCTCATATGCTCATTTTGGCTAAGTCATATTCAGTGAATGGTAGAAAGGTGACGCTATTTGAGTCTACTGCTGATTTGTATAAATGGTATCGTCGTTTGTTTGAGGAAATGAAGCCCGATCAGGAGGCGATTAAAAAACTTGCGGCAGACATTATTAAGGGGGCGCAGACTGATCGTGAGAAGGCAGAAAAGATCTTCTTTTGGGTGAAAGATAATATTCGATATGTAGCCTTTGAAGACGGAATTGCCGGCTATCAGCCTGCGGAGCCTAACAGCGTAGTGAAGAAGGCTTATGGGGACTGTAAAGGCATGGCTTGCCTGACTTCGTCATTGATGAATGAGGCTGGCCTGGATGCTCGCCCGACCTGGATCGGAACGCGTCGTATCGCCTATGATTATTCGATTCCTTCGCTTGCCGTGGACAACCATATGATCACCTGTCTGATGCTCGATGGTGAACGCATTTTCCTCGATGCTACTGAGACATACATGGGCTTTGGAGAATATGCCAATCGTATTCAAGGACGTCCGGTCCTTATTTATGATAAAGAAAATTACATTTTGGACACCATTCCGGAATATGACCACCTTTATAATACCTATGAGCTTAATCGCGAAATGGAGATTGTCGATGGAGGCTCGCTCAAGGGTTTCTCTCGTCGTGTGTATAAAGGGGAAAGCAAGAATAATATTCTGGCGGGTGTGCGCAACACGCGTACAGAGGACCGCGAAGAACGCCTCAAAAATTACCTCGCTCGCGGCGATCGTAACTATGTCGTAGACGAGGTTACGCATTCACCTTTGGACGCCGAGTTGCCACTGTTGGTACTTGAGCATAATTTTGAGTTGAAAAATGCTGTCTCGTCTTTTGGAAATGAATTGTATATCAACTTTCAAACAGACGAAACCTTCTCCGGTATGGAGATCGAAGATGAGCGCCTCAGTGATTATGTTCTGAGTTCCAAATTCCACAAAGTGATTCGTTCCAAGATTAAAGTGCCTGAAGGCTATGCGCTTTCATATTCACCAGAACCCGTTTCAGAAGTAAAAGACGGCTTTGAAATCCAATGCAAAGTAAGCCAGGATGGCAATCATCTTATTATCGAAAAGACGCTTTCCGTCCCTGGAGGCACTATCACCAAAGACCAGGCCCCTGCATTCAGAAAGGCGATCGAAAAGCTTGAAGCCTTTTATAAAGAGCAGCTTGTTTTGAAGAAGGGGTAATATGATTGTTCCCTTAAAAATTTTCACCCATACTATATCTACAACACATTCCCACATGCGCAATTTAATCATCTTACTAGCCCTCCTAATCCCTATAATCGGCCTAGCACAGGAACCTTTCGCTTTTGCGGATGATAAGGACTTCGATGTAAGTGCTGTTCCAGATAGCCTCAAGGACCAGTCTTTTGTGGTTCTGGCAATCCGTGATCAATATGAAGTATCTGCTCGCAGGCTCAAAACAAAAGCGATATATTCGGGATCACCAGAAACGCATAATGCGGTTGAAAAACTGCGCATGCGCGCTGCATTACTCGATGAGGCCGCTGTAGAAAAGTTCGGTTTCGTCAGCTTTGAAAAAGGCGAGCTCAAGCAGGTGATGATCATCAAACCTGACGGAAAAGTGGAGGAAGTTGATATTGATGATGCAATCGTGGTGGAAAAAGAGGAGGTGCAGTCAAAAGGTATCAATAACGCCAAACGCTCCGGCAGAACGCGAAGCAAGCAAGAAGAAAAGTATTACAAACTAGCGCTTACCAACCTCACGCCCGGAGATATCGTGGATATTACCTTCCGTTATGAGGAAGATTTTATTGGCCTCTTTGAAATGACAATGGATGTGTTACCTACTTCGCATCCGATACTAAGCCATAAAATCCATTTCAAATTTGACAAAGAACTTCGCCGCCCAAAAGACGACTGGAAGAAAGTCAAGTTCCGCTTTTCATCACACAATGGTGCTCCTGAAATAAAGGAAGTCGACGATTATCACTTCGTCTTTGAAGACGTGCCGCGTATGGCCTACGAGTCTGAGCTTTGGAGTATGGCGATCGCTGACCTGCCGACTATCAAGTACGCTTTTTATACATATGGCGCTCTCAAGTATTTCGATCAGGAATATTCTAAAGGATTCTTATTGCCGGCTTTAAAAGAGGATAAATTACTTGAGGTTGCTGAAGATGCTGCTCGCTTGAACTGGTCTGCGAAGGATTATGATATTGAGCTTTTTCTAAAAAGATCAAAGCCTAAAGTGAAGAAGCTGATGAAAACAGAGCCTATGAAGTACTACAGTACACTTCATAGACTTCAGCGCCAGTATCTTTTGTTGCCGAAGACTTACGGAATGGGCTCACGTATCATTCAGGATATGATGAAGTATTGGTTTTTGAACTACAAAATGCCTGGAAGCGTTGTGGTTGTGTTGCCACGCTACATGAAGAGTTATGACGACCTGACCTTCTTTAGAGAAATTGACCAGGGCGTGCGTATTCCTGATGAAGAGAATGTGTACATTTTTGATATGAATACCTTCCGTTCTCTTGGTGATATTCCTGCAAAATTTGAAGGCTGTATCGTATTGGAAACGCCAAAATTCAATCCGCTGGAAGTGCGTGCAATGGACCGTAAATACGATCGCGAAACGCCCGATAGTGGAGGCGACTGGTATCGTCTTCCTGTTTCAGAAGCAAAAGACAACCGCCAGCACCATGAGATGACGATAGGTATCGATCTTAAAGAAGAAGAAGTAACGATCGAAACGGAGATTACTGCCACAGGACACCAGCGTGCTCGCTTGCATCCGTACATGGTTCAACTTGATCGTTTTATAGAGGATGAAAAGTTCCTAAAGGAATATGAACTTCGCATGAACTGGCCCATTAAGGCTGACCAGGATGACCGCGACGAAATTGAGGAAAGTAAGGTTGAACGATTAAAAGACTATGTAGAGGATAGTTGGGGAGAAGTGGAAGTGGTTGATATCAAGACTGTCCAAACCGGCCGTACGACAGACAACCCTGAGGCGATCATTAGCCAAAAAGTAAAAACAAGTGACATGCTTAAAAAAGTAGGCCCGAATTACCTGCTTTCTGCTGGCATGCTTATTCATGCTCAAGTGCACGTTGAAGAAGAGAAGCGCAACCGCAGAACTAATATTTATATGGATTATGCGCGGACCTATGACGAGACCATTTCAATAGAAATTCCAGCGGGATACACCGCAGAGGGACTCGAAAATTTTGCATTTAATGTCGATAATGAAACTGGAAGTTTTTCAGCAAGTGCAGTGCTGGCAGGCAATCGTATTATTATTAGTGCAAAAAAAGTATACAAGAAAAACTACCAGCCAAAGGAAAAATGGCCACTTATGCTGGAATTTATTGATGCAGCTTATCAATTTACCCAGGGTAACATTCTTTTCAGAAAACAGTAATTTTTCAGAAAGCATGCTAAATGTCATTGTTAAAATTCAAATAAAGGGTGTTACTTTACATATGAAGATTTAACGATGCACAAGCAGTTTTCCATATTGATGCTAATATGCTATGTGCTGGTCCTTTTGGGACCAGCCATACCGCTCATCGATTATGGGATTCGCTATGATTATTATGCGAATGTGCTGTGTGAGAATAAAGACAGGCCCGAACTTAAGTGTAATGGTACCTGTAAGCTCGCACAGTTGATGAAGGCATCCGAAGAAGCTCAGCATGCCGAGGGTCATGGCCCGGAAGGCCTGGAAGCGCCTTGCATGGTTTTACTCTTCCTCCCAGAAAATAATACGCAGGTACAAGCCCCTGAGCCGCTGGCGAAATGCGTATTTCACCTCCCACGTCAGGCTGATGTCCGCGACCAATGGCGAGGCTCCATTCCCGTTCCTCCTCCCTGGGCATAGTCCCCACAGGCGCTAAGTCGCCTATCTGCAATCGTATATCGCTAATCTGAAATCTATCTTCAGAGATTTCCATACAGCCTAAAAAGGCCAACGGGAATACGATATACTATTCGCAATTGTTAATCGCTAATAGCCAATTAACAACAATCCCATTTTTTACTATTAATGCATCAAATATGCTTTCCAAAAAGGTAGCAACCCTTTTGGTATCCCTGATTGCATGTTCATCCATTTCCCTTGCCTGCGACGTATGTGGTTGCATGCCACTAAGCCTGGGAAATGCCTGGACAGGGATGCAGAATAAACATGTCCTTTCACTCGAAAGCCGCTATGTGCGCTTTCATTCTCACGATGGCACCACGGGTGCATCTGACCGGTTGGTTCAAGTGAATCTTGCCGGCCGTTTTGTAGTTGGAAAGCGCAGTCGCTTTTCGCTTAATGTTCCTTTTTCAAGATTGTCGAGAGATTTTGAAGAATCTTCTGATCCTAATATCGCTGTCAAAGGACTCGGTGATGTGAGCCTTATGGCTGAATACCAGATATGGAGAAGCTCGCCTGATTCGATGGGTGAACATCATCATAAGGTTTGGCTGGGAGGCGGAATAAAAGCACCTACTGGTGCCTTTCAGGCTAACAAAACATCTTTTTTCCTGCCGCCTAATTTCCAGATGGGAACGGGTAGCTGGGATTGGCTTGGCAGCTTGATGTATCAGGGAGATGTCGCTAAATGGTCCTGGACGGTTTCTGCAATCGCACGACTTAGTTCAGAAAATCAGCTTGGCTTCAAACTTCCTGACATGACTCAGGTTCAGGGATTGCTTCAGCGTCAGTTTCCAGCAGCAAATGCAACCTGGGTTACAGGTGGCGGCGTGTATGCTGAGTATATTGGTACAACCAGCTTTTTAGGAATCAATACCGAAAGCAGTGGAAACGGAACATATGGAATGTTTAACCTTTCATATGTAAAACTTTCCTGGGCATTAAACACAAGTGCTCAGCTGCCCATCACAACTCAATACAGCGGAGGAAACGTCCAGGCGAAGCCTCGATTCACCCTTCGTTTTTCATATGTTCTTTAACAAACAACAGACCAACGTATTACCTTTTTCAATCGTTTTATCTACACTATTTTAACCGCACAAAGTATGAAAACCTTAAAAATTGCACTAATCGTCCTATCAAGTCTCCTTTTTGTAACCCTTACAGGTTGTAAGAGTGAAGGCTGTACAGACCCTTTCGCAGTAAACTATGAAATGGATGCCAAGGAAGGTGGAGAATGTACCTATCCGGATGTTACCATGATGATCTCACAAAAGGTGGGAGACGCTGATCTCGTGATCGGCGACACGTATTCTATCAACGGATATGACGTCCAGTTCACACAATCTCAATTCTATGTATCAAGTGTTATGTACATGGATGAAGAAGGAAATGGCTACGCCGCAGAGAAAGATGGCGAGCCAGTATATCTATTGGTTAAGCCTGACCAGAAGATGTATAACCTTGGTACAGCGCGTGCCGGTCATACACACATGGTACGTTTCGACGTAGGTGTGGACGCAGCTACTAACTCACAAACTGATATCGACTTCGCTCAGTGGGCAGGTGATCATCCGCTTGCAGCACAAACTCCTTCAATGGCATGGAGCTGGGCTGCTGGTTATATCTTTATCCGTATCGAAGGCAAAATTGACATTGACAAAGATGGTGATTTTGATGGCGATGATAAGGACCTTATTTACCACATCGGAAAGAATGATAACCAAGTCTCTATTTCATTGATGTCGCATACTGATTTTGACGAAGCAAGCGAAACACTCGGTGTTGAATTTGACTTGGCAAATTTATTCAATAACCTTGATCTCACTAATGAGGATAATCATGTTTCACACACAGGAAGTAGCCAGGAACAGAAAAATTTAGTCACCACTATCAAAGACAATGTTGCTGGAGCCTTTTCTATTCACAAACACGAATAGTTAATCTTTGCCTAAAAGCATCTATATATTACTAACACTGCTAAGCCTGCTCCTCATGATCTGGGGAGCAGGCTGCGGTGAAAATGATGCTGTACAGCCCTATGAGCTTGCAGTGCCTCAAGGTTTTCCATCTCCGATGATTCCTGATGATAATATCCTGAATCACGAACGTATTGCACTTGGGAAAAAGCTTTTTTTTGACAAAGCGCTTTCCCGCGATTATTCTATTTCCTGTGCTAGTTGTCATCATCAGGAAAAAGCCTTTACCGATGGCCGCCCCTTGAGCCAGGGCATCAAAGGGCAGATCGGTAATCGTAATTCACCTACACTAGTAAATCTCGCCTGGCAGCCTTATTTCTTCGCAGAAGGCGGTAGTCCATCTATCGAGATGCAATCCCTGGGCCCGATCGAAGAAGCCCACGAAATGGGCTTCAATGCCCGCGAGGCCGTTGATCGCCTCGCCAAGATCGAAGCATATCAAAAAGAGGCTCAGATTGCCTATGGCCGTGAGTTCGACTTGTTTGTGCTTACGCGCGGGCTTGCCGCTTTTGAGCGCACGATGGTTTCAGGTAATTCGCCTTTTGATCAGTACCAATACCAGGGCAACGATACTGCCCTGAATGAATCCGAAAAGCGTGGCTTAGCGGTTTTTACCAGCGAAAAAGCGCAGTGCGCAACGTGTCACCCTGCGCCATTATTTACAGATTATTCGTTTCATAATATCGGCCTTGAGCTGGAATATGAAGATGAAGGACGATACCGCCTTACCGCTGATAAAGAAGATATCGGCAAATTCAAAGTGCCGAGCCTGCGTAACATCGCGCTTACCGGACCATATATGCACGACGGTCGTTTTGAGACTTTGGAAGAAGTCGTTGAGCATTTTGATGGCGGAGGCGTTACCCATCCGAACGTAAGCGAAATCATTCGCCCACTCGGCCTCACAGAATCAGAAAAGATCGATTTAGTCGCTTTTCTAAAAAGCCTAACCGATCAGAATTTTGTTACGAATCCTGCATTTCAAGAATAGTATTTGACGATTAACCGAAGCCACTATCTATTGCCTTTGGCATTGTTCTCTTCGGCAACGCTCAGGGAACAATATATCGGTGGCTGAGCGGAGCCGAAGCCACTATCTATTGCCTTTGGCACTGTTCCCTTGGGCAACGCTCAGGGAACAATATATCGGTGGCTGAGCGGAGCCGAAGCCACGATCTATTGCCTTTGGCATTGTTCCCTTCGGTTCCGCTCAGGGAACAATATATCGGTGGCTGAGCGGAGCCGAAGCCACTAGAAAAGAAGAATCAAGCAGTAAGTAATTTATTGATCAATGACTAATGATCCAGTAGTGTCCGGTTTAAAAAACGTCAAATCGGGTAACTCATTGATAATCAGTAGTCGACTTGTAGTTCTTTGATTTTTGGATTTGAGAAGGCCGATTTTTGGCCCTGAGAATTTGATATACACAAATGAATCAGGGAAAACCGATTTTCAGGCAATTGTCAGAGCTTGTTTCTGGCTACGAATTTAAGAAATGCGTCAAACGTTACGATGGAGACCACCGTGTTCGACATTTTTCATGCTATCAACAGTTCCTCTGTATGATTTTTGGGCAACTAACGCATCGCGAAAGTTTGCGTGATATCGTTACTTGCTTGAATGCACAAGGGAGTAGTTTGTACCACCTTGGTCTAGGTAAGGGGGTCGCACGATCTACACTTTCTGATGCCAATAAAAGCCGTGATTGGCGCATATTCGCCGATTTTGCGCACTACTTGATGCAAGAAGTTACCCTGCTTTACGCCGATTCAAAAGCGCGTCAGTTATTTGAGGAATCTGTCTTTGCGCTGGATTCTTCGCTCATTCGCCTTTGCATCGATGTCTTTGGTTGGGCACATTATCGTAAAACCAAAGCAGCAGTAAAAATGCATGTCATGGTTGATGTTCAAACCGCGATTCCGAATTTCTTCTATTTAAGTGATGGCCTCAAACACGATATGGCGGTACTCAAAACGATCAGTTTTGAGCCAGGTGCTTTTTATGTGATGGACCGTGGTTACCTCGATTTCGAATCTTTGTTTCGCATCGATCAAGAGCAAGCGTTTTTCATTATTCGAGCGAAAAAGAACCAACAGTTTGAACGAAAATTGTCTATTTCGCGCCCAGAAGAGGATAAAGCCACAATTAAAGCTGATCAAATCGGTGTGTTTACAGGTTTCTACACCGCTAAAAAATACCCTAAACAGATTAGGCGTATTCGAGCCAAGGATTTAGAAACCGGGAAGTCGATTATTTTACTCACCAATAACTTCACGCTAGAGGCAAGTAAAATCGCTCAGATGTACCGGAGCAGGTGGCGAATTGAGCTATTTTTCAAATGGATAAAGCAGCATTTAAGGATCAAAACATTTTGGGGGCACTCTTCCAATGCAGTCAAAATTCAACTCTACACCGCACTTTCAGCTTACCTTATTGTCGCAATAGCACGAAAAAAGCTCAATAGTTCCACAGAAATGAATGAAATTCTACAGATTTTGAGTGTGAACATTTTTATGAAAACCCCTCTAAATCAACTACTTACAAAACAACCTTCTCAAATTTCAAAGAACGACTCTTCTAATCAACTGAGTATCTGGTAGTTACAACCGGACACTACTGAGATTTACTTAACCAAAAAACTACAAGATGAAACAGCTCCTTATTTGTCTGATCCTTACCCTCGGCACGCTGTCTTTTGCTCAAAATATCGAGGTCTATGTTAGCAATGCTGGCAACTTCAATAACCCGCCCTGGCAGATTTTGAAGTTGACAAGATGGAAAACATGTTACAGAAATTAAAGGTGGTTTATGGCAAGCAATTTCGATTACTGAAGGCCTATATCTCGTGCATGCGAAGCTCCGAAAT
>JBGCFB010000086.1:0-58079 GCA_045106685.1 Bacteroidia bacterium
GAAATAAGCCAAACGCTTACCCATAGTCGTGCTGGCACGCTTGCCATGGCCAATAGCGGTCCTGATACAAATGGAAGCCAGTTTTACATCACCTACGTTCCTACTCCTCAACTTAATGCCGGCTATAGTGTATTCGGCTATGTGTTGAAAGGGATGGATGTTGTCAATAATATCGTGATTGGTGACAAAATGAATACCATCACGATCCTCCGCAAAGGGAGTGATGCGATCAATTTTGATGCTCCGAAGGTATTCGAAGCGAACAAATAGAACTCCTTCAAAACAAAATCCCTCCATCATGGATTATGACCATGTTGGAGGGATTTTTTTTGGAGAAAAAGCTATTTCAAAACCGTTTATAACCCTCATTTTAATACACACCCTTCAATTATTTCACCCTGCGGACATTTTTTGCTTTATCCGGTTATTATTGTTTTAATTACCAGCTTAATATAAAGCTAGCCCTGCTATATTTTTAATCCATTTCATTCCAAATTTTATCACTGGACACCATGCACTTTTATGGTAAAACTCTACCCCTCCTTGTAATTTGCCTTTTTTCCTTCACATTGTCTGCACAGGTTCGCATCAATGAATGGTTAGCGCAAAATAATCAAGGCATTACGGACCCTCAGGGTCAGAACGATGACTGGATCGAACTGTACAATGCTGGCGCTAGTCCGGTCGATATTGCAGGCTACTATTTTACGGATGACAAAACTGATCCGTTAAAATGGCAAATCCCTACAGGTTCCCCAGCTCAAACTACGATTCCTGCAGGAGGTTACCTGATTCTTTGGGCTGACAATGATGTCACCGATGGTCCTTTGCACCTTGATTTCACGTTGAATGGCGGCGGCGAATTTCTGGGCATGTATGAAGTTATCGCTACGGTTCCTACTCCGATCGACTCCTTCACTTACGGAAATCAAAAAGATGATATCTCTTATGGCCGATACGGATGGGCCGGCGATTTCTATTATTTCGAGCCGCCTACTCCTGGCGCTGCCAATGGCAACCTCAAGATTTACCCTCCTGATTTCTCTCAAAAAAGGGGTTTTTATACTGCGGATTTCCTTATGACATTCCAGCCAGAACAAGTGGGTGGAACCATCTATTACACACTTGATGGATCGGAACCTGACCCTGCTAATATTGGTGGAAAAAACTATTCAGCAGAAATAAACGGCACAAGGATCAACAAACAGATTGAGACATTTGTGTATTCCGCTCCATTTATGGTGCGGAACCGTTCGACAGACCCAAATGATATTAGCACAATCACTCCAGCTACTACATGGTGGAATCCACCAAGTGGCAATATCTTTAAGGGCACGATTGTAAGAGCGAAGGCTTATTATAATGGTGTAGAAAGTGATATTAAAACGCATTCCTATTTGATCGACCCTAATATTGCGACTCGATATTCTTTGCCTGTGCTTTCGATCGCGGTGAATAACGACAGCATGTTCGATTATAATTACGGCATCTATGTTCCGGGTGCAGGTAATGCAAGTGGCGGAGTTGGAAATTCAAACTTTCGTCAGAGCTGGGAGCGCACTGCTCACGTAGAGCTTTTTGAAGCAGACGGAAGTGCATCACTCAACCAAAACTGTGGAGTCAAAATCCATGGTAATATCTCTCGAAATTACGGGCGCAAGTCTATTCGTTTATATGCTCGTCAGGAGTATGATGATAAAAACGAATTTAGTTACGACTTCTTCCCTACCCTTAACAAACGAGATGGAAGCGCTACGCGTGTTGATCAGTTCAAGCGTCTGATCATCCGTAATTCAGGCAACAACTGGGCAGACAATCTTTATCAAGATGCGCTTGTCCAGCATGCGACAGCATCGATGGGTATGGAAACGCAGGCTTCGAGAGCAGTACTGCACTTCGTAAACGGTGAGTTCTGGGGCATTATGAATGTAAGAGAGCGCCAGGATTGGCGATACCTCGATACTCATTTTGGTTTGGATGAGCTGGAAATAGCCATCGCTGACAAACTAGGAATCATCCATGGTGATGTAGGAGATATTCAGCATTACACTGATATCCGAAACTATGTACGCAATAATGACATGACGCTGGCTATCCACTGGGATCACCTGAATACTCAAGTTGATATCCAGAATATGATCAACTTTTATGTCACGCATATTTACACTGGCAATACCGACTTTATCCAGAATAATCACCGCAGATGGCGCAAGAAAGTAGCCTATAATCCTAATGCTCCGTTTGGGCATGATGGCCGCTGGCGTTATTTCATGTTCGATATTGATCATAGTTTTAAAATCGCAAATGTCAACGCAGATAAGCTGAATACTGTGCTTACAGATGGAAGTACCCATGCTCGCTTCTTCCAAAATGTATATGCGAACCCTACGTTTAAGCGCATGCTTATCAATTCGTTTGCAGATCATATGAATACAAGCTTTGATAGCGTGTTTGTAAGAATGCTGATTGATAGTATGAATGCTGAAATGGCACCTCACTTGGCAGAGCATCAGGTCAGATGGGGGCAGAATAATTATGCCATCAACGACAAATCAGACCTTCTTCCTTTTATTCAGGCAAGAACGGCTGTTCAGCAACAGCATATACTGACTACGTTTACAATGGCTACTGGCAAATCAGACCTAAGTCTCGATGTTTCAAGTACAGCAGCAGGTAATATAAAGATCAATACAGTCTTTGTTGATGAGGAGACTCCAGGTGTTATTGGAGCAGCGTATCCTTGGGCAGGGACCTATTTCACAGGTGTGCCTGTAACACTCCACGCAATCCCAAAAGCGGGTTACCGCTTTGTTCGCTGGCAAGGCCTGATTAACTCTACAGTTGACAGCATTGACTATACGCCTGCTGGCAACGGAACAATTACTGCCATCTTTGCTCCTGAACCGTCGATTACAAGTCTTAAGATCAATGAGTTCATGTCGGATAACGATGCCGTAGTTACTGATCCACAAGGCCAATATGAAGACTATATTGAAATCTACAATAGTGCAAACCGCGCAATTAATATAGGTGGGTTATTTATTACTGATGACCTCACCAATCCTGGCAAATGGCAAATACCTACCACCAGCCCTGCTTCTACAGAAGTTCCTGCTGGAGGATTCCTGCTTTTGTGGGCTGATAATGACCCGGCAGATGGCCCTACTCACCTTGGGTTTAAGCTTGGCAAAAACGGTGAAGATATCGGATTATTCCAATTGGTAAATGGCAGCTATCTGTCCCTGGACCAGCTTAGTTATGCTGCTCAAAGTACAGACCAGTCTACTGGTAGGTGTGTGGACGGTTCGCCTTATTTTTACAATTTCACGGGAGCAAACACAACTCCAGGAACAAGTAATAGTGGCTCTTGCCCCATTCTTCCTACTCCGAATATTGTCAGTCTCCACATAAATGAGATCCAATCAGATAATACCCTGACGATTGCAGATCCTCAAGGGGAGTTTGATGACTGGATTGAGTTATATAACTCTGGTACAACACCGATTGACATTGCGGGACTATATGTGACAGATAATCCGGTCGATCCCTTCAAATGGCAAATACCTTCAACAAACGCAGCCCAAACGACCATCGCAGCTAGTGGCTTCATGCTCCTCTGGGCTGATAATGACATCTTGGATGGACCTACCCACCTCAACTTTAGCTTAAGTAAAGCAGGAGAGTATGTAGGCGTATTTGCGAATATGGGCGGTGTACCTGTCCCATTGACCGAGTTCACCTTTGGCCCACAGTTAACAGATGAGTCACACGGATCCTTCCCTGATGGTTCACTCAACCATGTCATCTTCACTGATCCTACTCCAGACTCTACGAATGTCCGATCTGTGCTTGGAGTAGACTTCTTTAAGGTTGATCTTGTACGTGCGGGTGATATAGCTCAACTAAGTTGGGAAGTAGGCTCTGAAAGTCAAACGAGCCACTATATTGTACAAAGAGCAATTGACGATGGGAACGGGCTTCAGTTTGAGCCATTGGCTCAATTTGACGCTGGCAAAATGACCTACACTTTTGATGATCCCCTACATCAACTTAGCGGCAAGCTTGCTTACCAAATACTTGGAGTTGATCATGATGGACTTATCTCGAGATCAGAAATCAAGTACCTACGCCTGAATACAGGAGACCTACTGGTTTATCCTAACCCAAGTACAGGAATTGTAGGACTACGCATTCCTTCTTCTGTTTCGCAAGCCGATATCCTGATCACAAACACGCAAGGCAAAGTTGTCTGGAAATCAGTTGTACCATCGCCTCTACCGAACGAAGCTGTCGAAATAGATTTACGTGAGCTTGCCTCTGGAGTCTACTTTATTCAGGTTCAGGATGGAAATCAGCGCTTTACAAGCAAGCTGATGCTCGTGGAATAAATCGCGACTATTTCATATAATTAAAAATCCGCTTTCAACATTCTTGAAAGTGGATTTTTTTTCATCTTGCCAGTTCTACATGCATGTATAACTCATCAAACTATGAAGGACATTACCATCATTAAAGCAGAAAGTGACGCAGATTTTGATCGAGTGTTTGCAATCCGTGACACTATTTTCGCTCACGAATTAGGCATTACGCCCGAAGAAGAGTTTGATGGTCTGGACCATTTATCACATCATTATCTCGCGATTATCGATGGTATAGCCGTGGGGACTTCGCGCTGGAGACAGGGCCCTCAGGTGCCAGTGGTGCGCCTTGAGCGGTTTGCAGTCTTGTCTGATTATCGTGATCAAAAAGTAGGCAGCGCATTATTCGAAGCCATGATGAAAGATGTCCCTTCGACATTCCCGATTGAAGTATATGCACTTGTTCAGACAGTCCCCTTTTTTCAAAAAATGGGGCTCCAAGAAGAAGGAGAAGTATTCGAGGTAGCAGGTCTGAAGCATCAGGCAATGGTTCGGTAATAGTCTCTTTGGCTTCGATTAGAGAACGGCTGAGTATTCCGGAAGTCTTCGCTGCTCGATGTTTGCCCCTCGATCCTTAAAACAAAAAAGCGAGGATCAAACATCAAGGATCGAACAGCAAAGCCTTCTTGAGCAGCGCAGCGTTTACAACACGCCCATTTCACCTGTCTGAAAGTCCTCAACAGCTTGCATAATTTCGTCTTGGGTATTCATTACAAAAGGGCCATACTGCGCGATACGCTCTTCAATAGGCTTACCTGCGACATATAAAAACAAACTATCAGTCTTTGCCTCAATCTCGATGAGATCGCCTTCAGCTTTAAACGTCGTCATGCCATATTGAGCACTTTCCTGCCCATTGACATGGGCGGTTCCTTCAAGTTGATACAATAGCGGATTACGCCCAACCTCTTCCTCTATACGAAGAGAGCCGCCGGGCTTCATGCGGATAGTGTATGCCGTAATGTCTGTGAGTGAGTCTACTGGCCCTGTATATGTCTTAAAAGCTCCTGCAATCACATTGACCTTTACATTGCCATCCTGATCGACAAACTGAGGAATTTCCTCCGCCTGAAAGCCTTGATAGCGGGGCTCAGTCATTTTAAGGTCAGCAGGCAAATTCACCCAAAGCTGTATAAGCTCCAGTTCGCCACCCTTTTCAACAAAATCCTGAGAACCCATTTCACTATGAACAATGCCGCTACCCGCCGTCATCCATTGCACTCCCCCAGCCTTGATAACGCTATCATGACCATGTGAGTCCTTATGGTGTACTTCTCCTTTAAAAATGAACGTTACAGGCTCGAATCCGCGATGCGGATGCGCGCCCACACCAAGGACATTATCCTTGCCTGGCGTCTGGTTCATCGGGCCGGCATGGTGCAGTAACAGGAATGGATCGACCTGGCGGATGCCAATAATAGGCACCGGCTGCTTGAGCGTGACTGGACCCATTTGAACGTCCTTCGCGATTACGCTGCGGTCAATCGTACGTGGTTTCATGATGTTTTTATTAATTATTGTTGAAACAATATTTTGAATAATTAAAACACAATACGAGAGGTTCCCTCAAAAGTTCCAAGCACATGAGCAGCTCTCTTTGATACTGGATCAGTAAGGGTAATTGGGGATATTTTTGCCAAGGATGATATTACGCTTGGTATATGCTACAGCATCTTTTTCAAAAATTTCAACAAACCCCGATCCTCCCCTATTTTCTCTTGAAGCTCTAATTGCCGGTGTCAGCAAGGTGTCACTATCAAATTCGACATTATCTATATAATACTCGTTGATACCTGGTTCCAATACTACAATATGTATATGTGCAGGAATAACCCTATTCGGATATGGAGCGGGCATATTGGTAACAAGCTCATAACGCCCAAGCTCATCTGTTTTCATCCAAGCACGTAAGCGTCCGTGTTGAGTCGCTTCGTCCGCGTCAAGTTCCCCAGCATCATAAAGGCCCTGATCATCAGTATGCCAACAATAGAGCGCTATTCCAGATGCGGGGGTTTTCCCATTTGCCTTATACACAACTCCTGAAAGGATCAGTTTCTTTTCCTCTTCGGCCCAACCCATCGTCGTATCACTCCAATTCATTTTCGCAGGCATCTGCTCATAGATAAGTTCACATCCTTGACAGCCACCTCCAACTAGCACATTATGAGCAGGAGCCTCCTTTTGCTTTTGGGAGCAGCTTTGAAGACATACAAAGAGGATAAGTAAACAAAGCGTTTTGGACATCATATTTAAAGCTAGCAAAAATCCAAAAAAAAAGCGCTAACCTGATCGCTCAGATTAGCACTTTCTTCCTTATTAAGAATCTGTTTATGGTCTTATTTCACCACAATTTTTTCTACTTGCTCACCGATTTTCACGAAATAAACACCTGCACTCAACGTACCAAGATGAAGTGATGCTTGCTGCTGAGCAGCTTGCAGACGTGTGCTCATTACCTGCTGCATGCCTGTAGTTAAAATGGCAATCTCTACCTGCTCATTACTAGCAGTTTTGAGGTCTATATTAAGCACGTTTTCTACGGGATTAGGATAAAGACTAAAAATAGCCTCGGCAGTTGGTTCGACACTCGTTGTGGTATTGGTAATCATTGAAACGCCTGTGGTGGTAGCTACCCAGACATTATTCTTACTATCGACCACGATATCGTTAACAGCCGGTCCTACAAGTCCATCTGTCTCGTCATAGTCATTCCAGCCAAAACCGGTTGACCAGGCGATACCGCCGACGGTTACAAGGTAATCCACATACACGCCTACCCAGGCAGCGCCGTTCATGTCAATGGCAATTGCCTCAACAGGGTTCAATGTATCAGGTGGAGGCATGATATACATGCGAGTATGGTTTGTAAGGAGCTGATTGTCAACATTAAATACAGATACTCCTTCTGCAGTTCCGACCCAGCGATCACCATTAGGAGCGATTACAATAGAACGTACCCTGTTATCGACCAAGCCATCATCTTCAGTAAGCGGAATAAAGTCAGAGCCATTATAAATCAACACCCCTGAAAGGCCTGTTCCGAGCCACGCTATTTCTGCCTCAAAATCTATATGCGAAATCCCTCCAAAAGGAATTCCTTCACTTGTACCATAAGTGGTCCATGAGCCAGCATCATATACGGACAAGCCACTTCGCTCACCTACCCATACTTTACCATTTGGGCCTTCTTTAATATAATTTATGCGGTTGTTTCCAAGCCCGTCGGCATCGGTAAATGAGGACCAATTTGTTCCATCAAACACACTAATGCCGAAATCTGTACCAAACCAAACATCACCGTTCGAAGCGACAGTAACCGCAGTTATGGAATTGTCTATCAGATCTGGGCTAGTACTTTGATCGTAGCTAGAGAAACCCATCGTATTAGCATCATAGAATGTAATTCCATTTTGGGTTCCCATCCAGATGTTGCCGCTGGCATCCATGGCCATAGCATTAACAGTATTGTCGATTAAGCCATCATCAACAGTAAAATTGGTAAAGGTCTGTGCTTGCAAGAGGGAAAACATCATGCAGCATATAAGAATTAGCGATGTGCGTAAATTCATGTTTATGTAAATTTTTAAAGGGTTTGAAGGGGGAAGGTTATTGAATAATCAGTTTTTGAACGGCAGCTTTTCCATCCTTTATCAGGCGAGCGGTATACATACCAGCAGGCAAGTCTGCTACAGAAACTTTGTGAGCTTGTTGAGTTAAGTGAAGCTGATGGTCTTTCACAATTTTCCCTTCAATACTCAAAAGCTGTAACCGGTAATTGCCTGCATCTTCTACTCGAACAGCAATCATATCTTCCGCCGGATTTGGATAAAGCGAAAAACCAAAGGTTTCTATTGCTGGCGAAATACCTACCGCGAAATTGTTATTAGCGCTGAAGGTTGTAAAGCGAGGCGCAAATGGCCCTGTTCCATTTGGGAATCGGGCAAAGGAAACATCTGTCGTTTGAGAACCATACGTAAGCGAATCGATGATGCTGGTACTATCGCCATAGGATAGGATGATAGCTTCGCCGCCGCTGGAGAGTTTAAAGTTCGCATGCCAGATTCCCTGGCTTCCGTCCTCATCTGCCCAAACGATCTTATAGCTATCAGGGGCGATAGTTTCATTTGGAAAAGCCCATTTACCCAGATCATCAAACTTATCACTGAGGAAAAGACCGTCAAGCGAAATCGTCTCACTGCTTCGATTATATATCTCGATCCAGTCATCAAATTCACCAGCACTATCGGCAACAGTTAGGCTATTCGAAGCCATAAACTCATTGATCACCAAGTCTAGCGGATCGATCTGTGCTGTTGTTTTAAACACCTCGTATGCTGCACGCTCAGGATAGAATCGTCCGGCAGAATCATTCTCAGCATAGAAATAGTACTGAAGGTTTCCGCTGACATTGGAAATCTTAATTCCATACACTCCATCATTGGCGGCGCCGTCGTTTTGTGTTCCGTCATCCAGCATGGATACTGCTGTAAAAAGGCCTCTGCTTCCAAAACGATACATAAGTGTAACATCCTGAGCATCAGAAACTTCAAGGCTTACTGCAAGGTCTCTACCAAGAATAGGAATTGAAGGGCTTAAAACAGCTTTGTCTAAATCGGGAGCACCTTTCATTCCAGGATAATCCTCCAAATAGGTCGTGCGAGCATCCATCAAGTCGGTGATGCCCGGATAGTCGATAAAGTCAGTTACAGTCTGCGTTAGATTATTGGAGAAATCTGCATAGCTGTAGAACTTGTTGGTGTCAGACTGAACAGAAGCGTCGATCAATGATTGCATAGTCTGAGCGCGGGTACGGTATGACTGATCAGCGAAATTTTCTTCCATGATCGTGCGCAAGTGCGCCAGAAACATACGACGCCATGTATCATTTTCAAACAGCTTACGCATAAGCGGCCTTGGCTGCACCGACACACTTTTGTAATGAAACAAAGGATCAATGGTTTTAGCCTCACGTATGTTAAACCCTTCCCAAAACTCGGATGCATCTGTCAGACGAAAGCTGCCAAAAGACATATTGAGGTCCCAGGGAATCGGATTAAACTGGCCGTTTTCATCCTGATACATATAGTAATTCTGAGCATAACCGATATAGCTATCAAAGTTGACCAAGCCATAATTGAATGCATGCATCCAAAGCGTGCGATCAACATTGAGGATGGATTCAATATCAGAAGGATTATTGTTCAGAATATCAATCAAATTATAAAGGTCTCCCCAGCCACTCTTGGACTCCATATCGTAATATGGATAGTAGCTTGTGGTATCAGTTCCCCATTTATCCGACAAGTTTGAGTTTTCACCATTCAAGTCAACAGTAGCAGGATTCCCTTTAACAAAGGTCCTGTCGTTGGTATTAAAATGCTTGGCAATAAAGTCTTTATTGACTGCCTCCACATTGGTGTATAAGCCCCAGTATACATTGTTTATGAAAACTCTTGTAAAATTGGCGCGTGATGCCGGCATGTATTTGCGGGCTATTTCATACGACAATGCTTCCCTTACAAATGATGGATCCTGAATAACATTACTGAGTTTGATCTTGTCAAAACCTTCATGGTTCTGTCCTTCGATCACATAGTCCAGTTTAATATTAAAAGGATTTTTGATTCGAATAACGCTCACCGAACTAAAGCCTTTGTAACGAATACCGATACTATCGTAGCGCGTTCCGTTAATTTCCACAGAGGCCAAAATCCGGTCTTTATCTCCGTCTACATAGAGACTATCCAGCAGGTGATCCCAGTTCCCTTGATCAAAATAGATGCGGATTTCCTGGAGCTTATCGGTTTCGTAAAAAGTGCTTTGAGCAAATGACGTCAAAAAGCCACAGGTGCTTATGAACAAGGTGAGGATGATTTTATACATGGCGATGTCTTATTTGTAACTATTAATGTAAGCAAGTTTTGTGTTTGGGGTTGAGGGTTTTGAGTTCTTTTCAGCTCAAGATTCTCAAATGAAATGTGTTTACATTACCCCGTTAGCCCAGTTGGGCTTTTAGATCATCTAGCATGATCGAACTCAAAACTCCAAACCCAAAACTCTAAGCTGCCACTCTATTTAATAGAGACTTTCTTCGAAATAACGCCAGCAGTGCCGAAGTCAAGCTGTACAAAGTACATCCCTGGAGCAAAACTGCTAACATCCATTACACGCGAATCGCTTGCAAAACGAGCGACTACTTTGCCATGAATATCTGTGATAATAGTCTGGTCAAGTTTGGCGATGCCTGCACTATTTCCAAGACTTAGATATAAAGTTTCTTTTGCTGGATTTGGATATACACGGATGTCCGCTTGCTTTAATTCGTCTTCTACACCTGTTGCCACTCCACAAGGATCGTTGAGCAACTGAATGATTCCTGGAAACTCACAAGTATAGCGGAAAGCCTTGGCAGGTCCGGCATTATATTGCCATACGAGGTTATCCAAAGAGTCGACCTCATACATATAGCCCCGTGAAAGGTTTACAAATACATTTCCGTCGGGCATGCGGTTAGAGGCAGATTGTCCACTCGCATTTGAACGGCATACGTGACGGAAATCATATGATATAACAGGCTCGTAACCGATTCCTGTATTGTACACATAATTATAACCATCGGCTGCAAGCTGAGGCAAAATCGCATCTACAGCTGAGCCACCACCAGGTCCACCTACATTATTGAAATACTGCAAATAGCCTCCGTAGTTGTGATGAATCGAAGGGTCGATCCAGCGCACATCATGAACTGCACCGGCAACGAGCTTAGAACCAGAAGCGCCATGGTTGGCAGGATTACCCCAACGGAAAAGAAAGTCTCCGCCTTTGCCGGCGTTTCCGCCACTGTGCGAAGCAGCTTCAGCTGTTGTGGTGCTATGGTCAATGATAAAGATTTCACTGAGGTAGCGAGAAGTAAAGGCTATTTGATCAAGGTCTGCATTGTAATCAATACCGTTTACGTGAAACCAGTCACCGTCACGGCCACCAGGACCGCCACCACCACCTGAAGTGGTTACATTGATATTGAGGAGTTCAGGGTGGTCAGCTACGACGCCATAGTTAGGCTTTGTGGAATCGACATCCTGAACCATATGGTCCCAGATGTGCCATTCCCAAACAATTTGACCTGTAGTACCATCTTGCTGGACCTCCACGATATGGGTAGGCCAGCGCGTAGTCTGGGTGCCTGTGAAGCCAGCTGCCTGGAGCTCGGCCTGGTCTTTAACTTCCCATGCAATCAGCAGGACATTTCCATTTGGCAATAAGGTGATATCATGGTGCTGGACATGATCCGCATTTGAGTAACGGAAGTCCCAGACAACATTAGCCAGAGAATCCAGTTCCTGAACCATGCCTCCAACAGCAGCACCATTAAGTGTATTATTTCCAGGATTCACGCCTCGGACAATATTCCCATTTTCTTTCATAAGAACAGCGTAGTTACCTCTTAAGGTGCCGTTCCAGCGATGGGCAATGTTGCCGTTAGCGTCGATGAGAAATGCTGAACTTGAGTTCTGCTCATTATAGAGCGCGAAGCCATTAAACTGTGCTTGAGCGATGCTCGAAAGGCAAAACAAGAGTAAACCAAGAATTACGCTTCTTGTAAAATTTCGCATGTGGTTAAAATGATGTTTTGATAAGATTTCAGCTGAGTAAAGATGAAAAAATAACTAAATCCAGCACGCAGCTAATTTTTAATGAATCAAGGAAGAAAACCGAAAGATAGCATGCTACCTAAGGATTTTATGACGATGAGTCAGTAAAAAAGAGCAAGTGATGGAGCAGGGTATTTTTAAATCTTTACTAAGACCTAAGCTTATCATAAAAGTTTAACAACATATGAAAAATTATTAATTTCTCAAGAATATTGCCACATCACCTTGTGCGCACATCGTACCTGCGCTATTCAAATATTTGAGGTAATTCTCATAAATCCGCCCTGATATCTGAATAATATCAAGCCGAAACTGAATGTCTCTTTCTTTCAGATCGAGGAGTAATAAAGGGTCAAAACCATCCTTCTGAGTGACAAGGTCAGCGATGACTGCGAAGCGACGTTTCTCTTTTTGCGCAATGCTATCATAAAACGCGAGCGCTTCCAGGCCTACTTTCAGTTCGTTTTGAAGTTCATTGAGTCGTTGACTCACATCATCTGATTTTAGCGAAATCTCGTCGGACAATTGTTTTTGCTCAAACTCTAACTCCTTCATTTTCAGCTTTTTATCACCGGAGTGGGGCAACCGAAGTCCAAAACCAACAGAAAGGCGTTCATTTATAAGATTGGTATGAGGCCCACGATACTTCAGTTGGACAAAGTCAAGGAACTGTCTGTTCTCGCTTCGCTCTAAAGCCAATTCTTTACCGATCGTTTCTTGCTTAAACGACAGCTCGGAATCAAGTGCAACATCAGCTGGAGAGAATCGCGAAAGTGCTTCCTCTACCCTTTTGATACTAATAAAATCCTGAAAATTGAGTGCAGTGAAATCGACTCCATACTGGCGCGTGATAGCCTTCGCCTCTAAACCGAGCTTATATATGTCGATATCAAGGTTATTGCTTTCTATCTCGAGGCGAACTATTTTTTTCAAATCAACCTCATCGGTACCTACCAGCTTTTCCATTATTCTCAGGCGGTCGTTTATTACTGCCTGATATTCTGTAAGTACGTCGATCTTTTGTTTCAAAATATACAAAGCAAGCCAGTCGGTATGTACAGCATACACCTGCTCGCATGAAGCTTTGAGACGTTCAAAATTGGGCGTGCTGTATAAGTGCTGATAGGCATCTTTCAGAGCCTTGCGCTTTCCTGGTGATGAAGGCGACAGACGCAGGGTATACTCCTGCCTTGGGAGCTCAAACTCATCCGTTTCACTTCGGATTTCATACTCCTCGATCCATGGAAAAAAAACCTTCTTTTTTATACCCCAATCTAGCGAATCCTCAACCGTCAAACCTATGGAGAAGAATGTATTCACATCCACAAGGCCCTGGGCATATGTGAAAATCGGAAAAAAGAAAACAATGACGAGAAATCTCACGGTGTATCAATTTGAAGCTTGGGAAGCGGTAAGTCTAAGGCTTACTTTTTCTTTTTGTAAGAAATCGTTGTTCTTATCAATGCCTACAAGAACTTCACGACCGTAGGTCTTATAGTCTGGAATTTTACGCAGTCGAGTAGGGATTTCGACAATTCGAGACCCTAGTCCGATCACTGTCCCCTCGTATGAAATGCCTGCACTTTTCAAAGAAGAAACCTCATACTTATCACCAAGGTTAACCTTCAAAGTTAGGTCTTCATGGATGTAGCCCTGAATAATGCCTGAGTGAGGTTCGTAGAAGGACATAAGTGTCGTGTAAGACGATACATGCTCTTCCTCTTTGCACGAGATATTACCGATAAGGCCATCAGTAGGCGCCTTTACAACAATGCTAATTTCCTGCTGAGATGCCTCAAACTCACCTTCCGCTTCCAGTCGTTCGACCTGCTTCTGGTAAGGGTTTGCTCCTATATTGAGTTCGCTTTTGAGGTTTTTCAAACGCAAGGCATGCTTTTCTCTCAAGCTTTTTTCTTCTAGTTCCAATGCCTCAAGACGCTCTTCCAATGGCTTATAGCTTCCGGCCTTGGCAGCGACAGTCTCCAGCCCTTTGGCAAGTGACCGCTTAAATGCCAGCTCATTCCTTAGCTGCTCTATCGAAGTCTGCACCACGGCAATGGCCGCTTCACTTGCAGTTTCAAGCTCTCTAAGCTGGCTTTGCTTCTTCTGTCTCCAAAGCGATTCCTCAGCTTTTAGCTCAGCAATTCGGTATCGGTGATCCGGCATGGTTTCGCGTGACTTGCGTCTCACCACATGCAGCAGTTCCTGCCCGGCTTTAACTTCCTGCCCAGGCGTAACCAGAATCTTTTCTACGACAACAGGATAGTTATAATTAATCTCTGTCTCATTATTTTCAGCAAAGCCAAAAAAGGACAATTCGTTCTCACGTTCAGGACGCAGAAAGATAAATAGCAGTATCCCACAAAGTATTACTGCCAGATAAAACACATTAAATCGGCGTAAGATCATCATAGCTTAGTAGGCTGCTTTTGGAAACTGAGGCGTAAATTTTCCAATCCATCGATATCACCGATTTCGTCGGTCATTCTATTGATGGTGGTGCTACGCCGAAGACGAATAAGATAGGTGAACTCCTGAAGGTTATCGCGTGAGATTACATCTTCCACGAGGATTCCATCTTCATTTAGTTTCTTGACTTTTTTAGGAGCCAGGAATCGTATTTTATTGAGTTCAAAGTTACGGCAGTGCTTGCTGAGTTGCTTCTCTATGATATCTTGAGACTCATCTACTTTCGGAACTTGAAGCTTTATTTCTCCCACAAGTTCGTTTGCCTGACTGAGAGGAGACATACTCAATATGATCGCCGCAACACAGAAAATAAGCGTTCCTGTAAGGGCAATTCCATAGCCCAGCACGCCACAGGCAATACCTGCGGCCAATGAGGCAAACATAAATGTGATGTTGCGAGGGTCATCAAGGATTGTTCGGAAACGAATAATGGATAACGCTCCAAGCATTCCTAGTCCAATAGCAACGCTGTCGCCTATCGCCTGCATGACAGTCGCAGCGACGATGCCTATCATGGCAACGGCTTGTAGAAAGTGAGCTCTTCTATATATACTCCGAGTTGTAAACTCGTAGGTAATTGCGATCAGTGACGATAGAAAAAAGGCAAAAAGCGCAGTTACAAGGATAATGAAGAAAGCCGGCGTCTCGGGGTTATAACGCAAAAGGGCAATGTCGAACATACAGATTTACTTTACAGCCATGAAATGTAGGTATTACAAAAATATTATCACGGCAAATCTTTACAAAAATTAAGCCTAAAAGCTATTGTCATTTAAAAAGATCGATGAGAGGTATAATTCTGATTATGAATGACGTTTATGACTCCATTATCTACCTTTAGTTTAAAATGGAAGCAAAAGGTTTTTCTGCGGCCTTTGTTCATTTTATCTTTATTAACGTCCTAAATACAAACGAAGTCCCAACTGAGTTTGAAAAAAGTCTCTTTCACCGTCCTTAATAAACATCGTTTCGGCATCGACAAAACAAGGTGTGTTAGCCAGCTGATAACTCGCGCGGAATTGTACTTCACGAAGCTTCACATTATATCCTTGCCCTAAAGGAGCGGCATCACCTGGACGATCTACACTTTGAATTCGAGTCGGATCTCCGCCATAGTTGAGCGCATCGGCACCGTCACGTCCTTGGTTGATATCTGTATAACGCAAGGTCATTGAAAGTGGCGCTACTGGTCGATAACGAAGGATAACAGTTCTATCGATAAGATTTGCGCCATACTGATGCCCTAGATTTTGCCCGTAGTGCGTCATATTACTGCGCACATTAAAATGCTGGTATGTATAAGGACGCACACGATTATATTCTGCCTGAAGGTCAAGGCGAGGAAGAATGTCCATCACCTTTCCACCAATTTGAAATCCATATTTATTTCCCCAAAAATCAGGATCATTGCGGAAACGAGAGAAGTTAAAATCATCGAGTAGAACTTGTCCGTACACCTGTCCCTTTTTCAAAACATTCACTTTCCATTGCAATCCGATCGATCCATTATCAGGGCTACCGAGGCTTTGTTCGATTGCGCGGTAAAAAATGATAGGCAAAGCATAACTCAGCTCAAAGCCACGGCGGCTTCCAGGAAGTTGAGGAGCATACATTACTGATTCAAAAAGGCTCACCGAGAGGGTTCTGTTTGGGCGAAATGTAAGCATATGATATGCGCCATACTTGCGGGGAAATGCGCCGAGATTGTCTGGCTTATTAGGAATAAAGTCAATAAACTGTCCAAAATGACTCACATATTCGAGCTTCCACACGCGTAAACGAGCTTGTAGCATCAGGTGATTGGCTGCCTGATCGGATAGGAACAGACTTTGGTAACCATGCCCCCAATGCACACGATCGTAGCCAAACTTAACGCGCAGTGCTTTTCCTGCCTGATAGGTAAGATAGGAGCGTGCATGGAAAAAATCTACTGCATTTTCGTTTCTGCTAAAGGGCTTGATAAATGTTTCTCCGACAATATTATCACGCTGTTCAAAACGCTCAATGGTGCGAAAAGGAAGGCGGCTGAGGTTATCATAGAATTCAGTAAAAAAGCCAACCTTTCCGAAGGCAGTTCCCCGCACGCGGATTCCACGGCTATTTCTCCCCAAAGCCCAGCTCTCGGTTCCGTTTCCTATATCGTATCGCTCCTGGCCGTATGACAATCCCACAATAGGATTTACCACAATGTGCAAGTCTTCAGAACGATGTGAAAAGACGTCTCTACGATTGGTAAAAAATGCGCCCAAAACAGCCTTCTCACTATTCTGGTCTGCATATGTATCATCGATCAAGACGCGCATCCGCTGGTGCCAGTCCTGGTCGATCTTCCTTTCCGGCGACACCAATGATAGGATTCTGCCCGTTTCCTGCCGGCCATAAGGTTTGAGTGAAGTAGGAACGACCGTATCGACCAAACCGAGTACGTCAATACGATCCAGATAGTGATAGCTATCTTCATCGAGCGGTAAGTCCGCATCCTGAGCTACAAGTGAAAAACTGAACAGGCATAAAAAAAGCAGCGCATATTTCATGGCCGCAAGTTCGCATTTCTGTATGGAAGGAAAAATCAGGAAATGGGAATGAGTTTTAGGTCAAAAAAAGTTTTATCAAGATGGGCAAAATCCTGATCAGTAGTAAGCAATACTCCATCGATTACAGAAGCCGTTGCAGCTATCCAAATGTCGTTCTTGCCCATATTTCGAGAGGAAGCTTTTAAAGGCTTGCCTTTTAGTTTACCTTGACTAAAGGCATGTATTTCGGCATAGCGCTGAAGAATATCTTCTGAATTTAAATCTACGACAACAAACCTTTTAAGAAATGCTATCATTTCCTTTTTTCTACGAAATCCCCAATCATTTGATAGGGCAAGACCATATAGCTCTCATATTGTAACTGGTGATATTATAGCAGTATTCCCGGATTGAAAGGGGCTAAATTCTTGAATAATTATTTTCCGAAAGTCGGGCTTCTTTAACCAACCGAAAATGATGTTGGTATCGAATACATATCGCATAATCAATCTAATTGGGCAAGTAAATCTTCGAGCGACTCATCCGATTCAAATCCTTTTAGCATCTCATCCCACTCTTCCGAAGAAATAGATCTAAAACCCTGCTCTTTTACTAATGCTTCTATATCTGTCTTTTTTCTAATTGGCTTAACCAAAGACATCAAATACGTGTCATCTACTTCCTCTGTAGGTTCTTCTTTTTGGCGAATAAAACTAGCAATCTCGCGCAAGGCCGCATCAGGAAGACGCTCAAGCGCCTCCAGGATATACTGCCTTGAAGATATATTCTGCGAATGATTCATGGTGTTAATATACGAAGCCTAAGGGATTTGTTATACATTTGCGGCCATGTTGTCTTACTTTCTAAAAGGTCTCGCTGTAGGCGCAGCCAACGTTATCCCAGGTGTAAGTGGTGGCACGATTGCCCTTGTCACAGGCATCTATGACCGCCTTATCCATGCCATTAGCTCATTTGATCTTCAGGCACTAAAACTTGTATTCAAAGGGGAAATAAAAGAAGCCTGGAAACAGGTGGACGGAACATTCCTCACCTTGGTATTCGCTGGCGTTATCGTTGCCGCTTTGTCCATTGCCAAAGTCTTTAAGATCATCCTGGCAAATGAACAGTACGAAATCCTCCTTATGGCCTTTTTCTTTGGCTTGATTATCGTATCGATCTGGTCAGTAGGACGAACCGTGAGCAAATGGAGCACAGGCCCCATAATAGGTGGCTTGATAGGATTGGCCGTTGCGGTTGCGATTGCTTTGCTTACTCCTGCTAGCGAAAACAGCGGTTTTCTTTATCTAATGGTATGTGGTGTCGTCGCTATCTGTAGTATGATTTTGCCTGGACTCAGCGGCTCCTTTGTATTGTTACTGATGGGTAATTATAAACTCATCATGGTTGACGCGATCAATGACCTCAAGCTTGACATTTTACTTCCTGTTATGTTAGGTGCAGGAGTAGGATTGATTCTTTTTGCAAAATTACTCGATTGGGTTTTCAAGCGTTTTCGCGACCTAACCCTTGCCACCATGACAGGCTTTGTTGCGGGTTCACTTATCATCATCTGGCCATGGAAAAACACGCAGTATCTACAGGATAACGGAGTCGACCTTATCAGAAAAGGGAAAAAGGTCGTCAGTGGTTATGAATGGTATATGCCAGAAATGGGCGATATGTATACCTGGATAGCCGTTGGGCTGATGGTTGCTGGAGGCATATTGGTTTGGTTGCTGGAAAAAAGTAGCAAAAGCAGTACATGAGACTAATCTTAAAGCGTTTTATTCAACTTCTTCTTATAGCCGCTGTGTTATGGGGAGCGTGGTTTTTGGCACAAAGGGCTGGAATAGCCCCTCTTTCTTATCAAGATTTTATTCAAAAAGCGGACTATCAACTCGGCGCACTTGACCCCGAAGGATATACCGTCCATGGCGGCCCACTTCTTGATGGTCTCAACATGCCAGGCGATCAGGGGCTTCAATACCTCAGCAGGCTCAACGACCCACGCCTTTCGGCCGATACGGCACGCTGGAAACTAGCGAAAGGCTTACTCAACACTTTGCAAGGCTATGATCCTGAAAACCTCAGCGAAGTTGAGCAAAAAGCCTATCCACAAGTCCGTAGGTATTTGGAACGATTAGCTCATAAAAATGCTCCTTATTCGCAATTTGGGCTGCTCAATATCCCTGATGGTGCCATTTACCAAACGCCATTCAGACTTGCATACGCTCATCCTGTTAAAAATCGCGATCAAGCTCAGGCTTACCTCGCACGTATGCGTCGCCTGGGACCAAAGATCGATACTTGGATAAAATCGCTAAGAAATCAGAAAGCTGGAATCCCCTCCCCTAGCCTCAGGCAGGCAGCGGTTTTTTGCCAGCGGCTTGCCAATACGCCATCACGAAAACATCCGCTTTATAGAACCTTTGCCACACGCATGGTGCGCGCTGGCGAAAACAGGATTACGCAGACCGAGGCCATCGAATTATTGGATCGCGTTGCTTCTATTCTCGATGAGCGAATCGGACCGGCTTATGGCCGCATGGGCGAAGCCCTTGAGGCGATTTTGGAACAAAACATAGAAACGACAATCTCACTCGAAGAGGCAGTAGTATTTGAAGGCGGTGAGCCGTTTGACAAAGCGCAACTTATAGCACAGCTTGAATCTGAATTAGCAGCACTGGATACCCTTATACAAGTGTCCGGTAAGGCTTCAGATTTTTCTCCAAACTATACCGCAGCGCTCCGGGATACTCTGCAATTAATGGTCGATGATTTAGGTAAAAAATCGCAAGGAATGTTTCTCAATGTTCCAGCCATACGCACCGTAGAAATAGAACTACAGGACAGCCTCTTCCAGGCAATGGGACAAGCATACGTCTATCTGCCCGGAGACCTTGCCGACACCCGAAAAGCGAAGCTTTTTGTACATCCTGAACAACTCGCAAATGTCCAAACGAATGGGCGTACCCACTTAATTCATGCGGCTATGCCTGGGCTACACTGGCACGTGTGGAATAAGCGCAGTAATAAGACACGATCAAGGCTTGGCAGAACCTTCCAGATACCTGCGCATGATGGCGGCTGGCAATTATATGCAGCGCATATCGCCAATGAGATCAGTCTGAATGTGACCTCCCTGGGGCCAGTTAAAGGATACCCCGAAGGAAAGAATATGTACTTCCGCCGGAAGGCGCTGGCCATTTCACTGGCACTCGCTGAGATCAAATTCGGGCAAGACGAGCAGGCCGTTATTCAGTATGTTTCGGCTAAAACAAAGTTAACTCCTTCAGAGGCAGAACTCTTTGTAAATCAAGCACTTAGCCGCCCTGGCCTTTCTCTCGCTTCATGGCAATATTATCAGCAGTTATTGAAAAAACGTGCTGTTGCAGAATCACAAGAAGGATTCTATATGGCGGAGTTTCATGAGGGATTACTGAGGTAATCTCAGAGCGTTTTGTGTTATGAGTTTAGTGTTTTGAGTTAACCCAGAACCCTTAACTCAAAACACTAAACCAATTCCCCTAAAACCGATTCCCCAGAGAAATCATAATTGCAGGAGACTGCAAGGTATTATCATCGACACTCCAGGCTACATCAAGCTTCACCAAGTAGGATAATATGTCGATGTGGAAGCCTCCACCAAAGCCTAGAATAAATGGGCTTTTAAGCGTCTGTAATTCGACGGTTACAGGTCCGTTTGTGATAACCCGCGTTTCGGTAGGATACTTGTTGCGGGATGAAAATGGATTCCCTTCCGTCCAGGCAGTTCCGATGTCAACAAAAGGCACAAAACTGATTCCATACAGGTTGCGCTCTGGGAGCGTTTGGCTATTCAGTCTTCTAAGCGGGATACGCAATTCCTGATTCATCACGAAGTATTTGCTACCGCTTCTGGAAAAGAACCAGAACCCACGAACAGGCCCAACAGTCTGGGCAAAATGATTTTCGTACAAGCCAGTAGGAATATTATTATCCTGGCTTTCGCGCACATCTTCTCTACTCAAAAATAAGGGAGGAACCAGCCAGCCTTCTGTTCCACCTACAAAGAAGCGTTGATTCGGATCACCGAGTCCCATGCCTCCTTTTATACGCGCAGCCCAGACGATATTACGGGGTAACGAAGTGTACTTGCGAAGGTCAAGTTCGATTCTTTGCATACTTGTTTTGGCTTCGCTAAACCCTTGCCATGCATTAGCATTGGCAGCAATTTTCCAGCCTGAAACAGGGAAGCCTGCAACTTCTTTATGATTATCATATTCGAATCCTATACGCACATTTCCCAGGCGGTCACTAGCATCTTGCAATGGGCGCTGAGTATCAAGTGAAAAAAGGTCGATACGACTGATATTCAAATACTTAGCTTGCACATCGACGGATAAATTTCGCAGTGGAAAAAGCTTAATTCCAGCACCAACATGCCAACGGTTATAGCGAAACTGAATCGAGTCTGAAGTAAAATCGATTTTCCGATATTGGTACGACTTCCCTCCTGCTTCAAATGAATAATCAAACACCTTATTACTGCGGGTATAGCGCACATTTCCTTGCCCTCCATTGCCTTTGAAATTTCTATACAAACCTACAATCGGACTCATCTCTAAATCGAGGCTTTGGCGGTTAAACCGATCGGCAAAATGCACACCTAAACCGAAACGGTAACCTGCTAAAGGATCACGGTCCAAAATAAGCCGTGCATGCTCTGCTTCCCAACGATTATTCGTCGCGTCAACCTCACCTACGGAGATACTTGCAAGCGATGGAAAAAGCGGTTTTTGAATGAGTGGAGTTTTCGTTTTTCGGGAAGCAGTCTTTGATTTACGGCTTACCTCATAAGGAGTAATATCATCGTCAAAGATATAGTATCGTGCAGCAGGCTTTTTCTTTGTAGAGTCCTGACTTTCAGGCTTTTGCGCCTCCTTAGGCTCTACGACATCAGGAAGTGACTGAGGCCTTGCTTTTACAACAGGGCGCGCCTTTCTACGCACTTTTTCTCGCTGCTCTACCCAGGCCTTGCGGGTCAAGGTAAGCTTAGGTTCAGGCACAGCCTCCAGCCTGGATAATGCAATATCGCCCAGGGCGATTTCGCCATTCAGAGCACTGAGCATTACAATGCGCTTTTCCGTCAAGGTGAAGTCAAAAACACCAGGCGTGACGTCTGTCATGATGGCCGTTTGGCCCAGGATAATATTCTTCCTTCCTACTGATGGAATACCCGTAAAATCAGTCGTGTACCAAAGCTCAAAACTGTTGACCATCTGAGGATTGCGCTCATCTTCATCGGGGGTATTTGTCAGGCGCAAAATGGAATCTTCCTTTCGATCCAATCCCCACAAATCATACTTCCGTTCATAGGCGGTCCAATCCTTTTCAAGCTCCCATGCGATGGTGTCAATGTTCCGATTGGAAGCGAAATAGACCCATTGATCATCAAAACTAAAAACTGGGTCCTGATAGTCAGCTGCATCTCGCGAAACAAGACGAAACTCCTCTGCCTGAGGTGGCCCGATAAAGACTGCCGAACGATCACGGTACAATCCAGAAAGCAGTAAGAGGTTTCCATTATGAGACCAATCTAGGCTTAGCACTGAGCTAATATCATCCTGCACAGGCACATCGATGAGTTCGCTCTCATCGACATTTACATAGGTAAGCACATACTCGCCGTTTTGCATGCGTGGTGCTACTACCGAGGAGCCATCTTTGGACCAGGCGACTGGTATTTTGCTTTGTTGTGTAAAAGGAAATGCACGTGGACCTGCCTTCGTCGCAACAGGAGTTTCTTCAAGATAATCTTCTCCTTTTTTCCAGATAAATAACTGCTGTAATCGTTCGTCACCGAGGTATAATGCATAGCGCTCATTACGTGGTTCAAAGTCGAACCCCAGCACTTCCATACCTTCTGGAATCGGCGCTAATTCAAACTGAGACTTGATATTGGGCACTTTCTGTGCGCCCTGGGAATTTTGTTTTACAAGCTCTCTACAGTACGCTTTCCAACGTGTCGTAACGGTCGGCAAGGTGATTCCTAACACACTCACGGTTCCGATATTGAGGGAATTGGAAATATCGGCCAGGTAGATGATCTCGGCTATTTTTTCCTCACCATACTCTGCCGCGACAAACTGCCAGATCGACTTCCGCGCCAGGGCTTCTAATTCACCATTTCCCTCGATGGCTTCATCTAAAAGTTTATCGGTATCATAGGAGTCATTTTTTTCAAATCCATCACGCTTACTTTTTACTGTACGATGCAACAAATACTCCAGCCGCGCTTCGTCTTCACTATCCCAGCCTTCTCCGATATAGGCAGTAACGCCTTCGCTATACCAAGGCAAACTATACAAAAGACTATGACTTTGGATTTTGGCAAAAAAGCGGTTGCCTCCACTGAGTTCTTCCAATACTAATCTGGCGATTACTTTTTTGACTTCTTTATATAAATCAGCCTGTGTTCCCGGATGGACGATGGATGCCTCTGGCACCAGGAGGCGGAAGTTTCCACTTTGATCATCATTATTAACATTGATGAGTGCCTGCTGCTGGGCCCATGTGTTGGGGAAGTAGTATAATGTGTAGGTTTTTCTAGGGCTAAAATCATAGAGGCGCCCAACCTCGGCGCGAGCGCGTTCGGCATATTTAGCCACGCGCAGAGCCATCAAGTCATCACCTCCCTGAAAGTGAACTTCGGTACGCTCGGATTTCACATGTTGCCAGTCCGATATTCGAGACTGGGCAAAGGTCACAGAGCTTAAACATAGTAGTAATAGCGAAATAAAGGCGATGCTGGAAGGCTTGTACATATTGGGAAAGTCTTAGGCTGTTGGCTATTAGCTGCTTTGCTAAAAGCTTAGCGATAATTACTATTCAAACAACGAGGAAAGACATTGGAAGTTTTGTCGGATACCATATCCACTTTCCAATAAAAAAAGATTATCACGATTGATATTGTAGATCCCTTCGGTGCATTCCGAAGTAGAGAAAAGGCATGCCTTTTCTCTACACAGGGTGGTTTCCGTGCATCATCTGTAAAAATCTTGTGGTAAAATATTCTGGAAAATGGCCTAATACTTTTCATCAGGACTAAATTTAACATAAGATTTTCACAAAAAATCATGAGCAAGACTAAATAACATATTTTACATCAAACAGGCTTCTTTTTCTTAAATCTATTTATCCGCATAACCTCAGGTAAAGGATTGGCCTGAGGATTCTCAAGATAGTCGGCCATCAACGAAGTGCAGTACGGTCCTTGCAACATGCCTTTGGTACCAAAACCTGCCAACACATGAACGTTTCCATGCTCAGAATGGCTGCCCAGGATAGGCCTTCGGTCTGGAGTGGTAGGGCGAATTCCAGCTTTGTGATGGATGATTTCGAATTCAAAATCTGCTGCCAGCAATAGGTTTTCTAATATGTTTTGCTTCCCTTCTTCCGTAGGCAACAGATCGTCGAATTGATTCGCATACGTGGAACCCAGGATGTAGCGATCTTCGCCTCGCGGCACGAGATAAACCTTGCGGCTAAGGGCGAAGTCAAGCTTCAGCGCAGGAGCATATATCTCTAGCAGTTCTCCTTTATTGGGGATAATGCGGATGTCAGGAAAAAAGGGATTGGAGCGAATGCGGTAGCCTTCACAGAAAATAATATGGTCGAACTCATCTTCTGAATCCACGATTTGAACCTTCTTATTTTCCAGCGTAATTTTCTCATAATCAAGCTTTTTCGTTTTTAAAACACCCTGAGGGTGCTCCTCCACAACGCCTCTTATATAAGCCGTCAAGCCAGCCACATCCACCCAGCCGCAAGGTTTTATCCAAATGCCTCCCAGCTCATTGTTAATGACGTCAGGACGATAGGCTTTCTCCTGCACCTTCACGATGGAAGCATATTCCGGATCGGCAAATCGACCTTGCCACTTGTTATACTCCTCGATAGTTTTGAATGGGCGATAGATGGGAATATCATGGATAAACTGGCGAAGCGGAAGCTGAGTATCCTGCTCAAGCCAATTGCGAAGATGTCCCAGAAGTGTATCGGCCATCCAGCTTTTCGCGCCGAATCTTCCCGTGATCACATTGAACAGTCCAGCCGCAACCCTCGAACCCGCTGCGGGCGCACCATCATCCCATAAGGTAATCTGCCAACCTCGTTGCAATAGCTCCAGGCTCAATAGTGAGCCTGCGAGGCCACCTCCTACAATTATTGCTTTATTTTTCTTTTGCATTATTTTTATTTAGAAAATATCCTCCATTGCGGGGGATATTTTACCATAACATTTGCTTAAATTAATATTCTGTTTTTGCCTTGGCAATATGTAACTGTATTTTTTTGAAACCATAGGACTTTACTTCCTAGGGGCTGTTATTGCTCGATATACGCCTCAGGTTAGCGCTTTTTAGTAAAAAAAGGAAGAGTAAGTTTTCAAAAGAGCTACTTCTCATGATAAAGCAGCTTTAGATATATTAAGAGGCAAGCATAATACTCCAGTTCGGCTGAGTAATAAAGATTCGTTAAAAATTCCAACGGCTAAAGCCACCATTCGATGGCTTTAGCCGTTGCCATATTACCTAAAGCCTAGCTGTAAAAGATCGCATCCTTACGCCATGAGGATATAATCTTCCAGCTACATAATAGAGATTGTCGCGTTTCGTAGGGACGTTTTGCAAAACGCCCCTACCCTAAGAAACCATTCATGATATTCTCTAATGTATATAGAAGTTGCGGAATACGTGTAAATTGGCGTATTTTCAGCTTCGTTTTGTGGTTTCAAAGCAAAAAAAACTCTATGGAGCAACACTACTCGCTTCGCTTGCTTTCAACAGGCTTCATTTCCCCCTTTCATATCGACCCTTCAAAGAATAAATCCTTCGTACCCTGAAGGAGGTTTCTTTGCCATTTTGCATTGCGTAGGATACAACCCTGCGTAACGCACTTTTTATATTAACATCGTTTACAACACATATACACACAGCTTGCAATGAAAAGACTTTTACAACATTCAGCTTGGCTGACACTTTTTATGCTGGGAGCCCTATTTTATGGGCAGGCTCAGGTCGTCCTTCCTTACACGGAGGATTTTGAAAATGTAGGACCTTCCAAAACCTTCCGGACCAATCAATTTGCGATTAACGGACTAGGAGTATTTTTTGGGCCTGCTTGGTGGGGATACAACAGGCCTCAAGGCCTGGAGGCTCGTCTCCGATTCAACGCCGGTGCAGGTTTTGCCCAGAGTGGTACACACGCAGCTACACTTGATGATAGTGTATTTAACTCTGTGGTTTCACCTAATGAGCTCATTCTATCGGTAAACCTTTCGAGTTACTCTACTCAACAGGTGCAATTGGGCTTTTCTTATATGCATCATGGAGAAGACCGACATCCGGGCGACTCCATATGGGTACGAGCCAGCTTCCTTGATCCTTGGGTTGGTGTATATGATTTGTACCAAAACAGAGGTGCTGTAGGTAATTATGTTACTGTACAGGCCCTCAATCTTTCTGCTATAGCAGCAGCCAAAGGCCAGACGCTTGGACAGTCTACCCAGATTCGATTTGGGCAAAGTGACAATGGTCCTGCCATTAGTACGATTGCTACAGCTGGTATATCACTAGATGATGTGAACCTTTCTGTGGTTCCCCCGGTGGATGTAGGCATGGAAAACTTCGGCACGCTAGCCTCTGGTTGTGGAATCTCCACCCCGGAACCTATCACGGTTGAAATAAAGAATTACGGTTCTGATACGTTAAAAGTAATCCCATTAGTCATTGAACTTAATGGAGGAACGCCTGCACTTGACACCTTCAGAGGTTCAATTCCTGCAAGCCAAACAGGCACATTCACGTTCACACCAGGACTTCCGCTTGGAAACTTTGGTACTTATACCATTCGTGTTTGGTCTAATGCTACAGGCGATGCCGATCAGGCGAATGACACTATCGATATTACCATTACCAACTTTACTGTTTCAAGTTATCCATATGTGGAAGGCTTTGAAAACGGTGATGCAGGATGGGGTTCGACCTTTTCAGGACTTGCAGATTCATGGGCACTAGAGACTCCTGCCTTGACCACAATTAGTTCTGCAGCTTCAGGTGTAAACTCCTGGGTAACTTCTCAAGGACCTGGCGCAACAGGTAGTGCTGGTGGATATAGTAACAATGAGGATTCGCGCGTAATTGCAAGTCCTTGTTTTGACCTTTCCGGCATGACGACTCCTTTTGTTAGAATGGATGTATGGTGGAATAGCCAGAACTTCTCTGACGGAACAGTACTCCAGTCTTCAATTGATGGCGGAGTAACCTGGATTGCAGTAGGAAATGTAGGTACAGGTACCAACTGGTATACTCAAGCCTTTATCAACGGTAATCCTGGAGGGCAAACCTTAGGTTGGTCTGGGTCCGTCGCTACCAATAGCGGGTCTCAGGGTTGGCTGACAGCTGAGCACCCTATTACGAACCTTGCCGGACAGAGTGATGTTCGTTTCCGTGTAGCATTTGCTTCAAATGCATTTACAACGGATGATGGTTTCGCATTTGACAATTTCATCATCTATGAAACGATTCCTGCAGATGGTTCTGCAACAGCATTGATTTCACCAAGCAACGGTTGTAACCTTGGTCCAGCTGAGCGTGTGGAAGTAGAGATCACCAACAACGGTACTGCTACGCTCAATACTATTCCTGTAGCCTATCGCTTTAATAATAATACAGCCGTTATTCGCGATACGATCTTCAATGCTAACCTTGCCCCAGGTGCTACTGTCACTAATACCTTCCCTGGTACAGTAAACCTCGGAGCGGTTACAACATATGATTTCAAACTTTGGACAGAAGTTGTTAATGATGCCAACTTCTTCAATGATACTTTTGCTACTACTGTTGAGAATTATAATACAGTAAGCAGCTTCCCATATATCCAAGACTTCGAATTTGGAGCTGGTGGCTGGAACGTCTCAGGGCGCAACGCTACCTGGGAACTTGGCAACCCGACCAACACTGTTATCAATAGAGCTGCAAGTGGGGTAAACGCCTGGGTTACAGACCTCGACGGAAACCACAACAACAATGAGTTAAGTTTTGTACAAAGTCCTTGTTTTGACTTCACATCTATTCCAAATCCTGTTATCAGGATGAATATCTGGTGGGAGTCCTGGAACAATCAGGATGGTGCTTATTTCCAGTCTTCAACTGATGGCGGAGTAACCTGGAGCACAATCGGCGCCATTGGATCACCGATCAACTGGTACAATAGTACCGCCGGTTGGTCAGGAAGAAATGGGTCCAGCAACGGTTCAAATGGATGGGTTATGGCCCAGCAGCCGTTGACAGGTTTGGGAGGAAACAGCAGTGTGCTTCTCAAAATGGTCTTTGAATCGAATGCCTTCACATTTGCTGAAGGTTTTGGTTTCGATGATGTAAGAATATTTGACAACTCAAATGCAATTGACATTTCTATTCTTGATTTTGTCACTCCTTCTAGTAATGGTTGTTCTACAGCTGACTCTGTACGAATTTCCTATGTAAACCTTGGTTCATCTGCTATTACTGGTGCTTCACTTACATATAGCTATGGAAGCAATGGTAGCATCACCAATACCGTAACCGAAACAGATCCTCAAACTGTCCCTGCAGGCGATACAGCGATATATACCTTTACAGTACCTGCTGTAGTATCTGTACCTCAGCAAGCTTATGGCTTCAATGGTTGGCTAGGCCTCATTGGAGACTTTGATCCGCTTAATGATAGTTTGTTACGCGATACTTTCGTCAACAACCTTATCATTATTGGCCCTAATCAGGGCTGGTGTGAAGACTTCGAGACATTTACTGCTGTTACTGTTGGCTTTAATGATCCAGGATTCCTTACCAATGGCTGGACACGTACTCCTGCTCGTCCTACTCCAGCATCATGGCATGTAGAAGTTGCGCCTACCCGAAACTCTGGCAACACAGGTCCTGTCTTTGACAATACGCTAGCGCCTAATCCTGGAGGAATTTACATGTACACGGAGGCCAGCAATATTGCCACAGGAGCCAGTGTATTTCTAGAATCACCTTGTCTTGACCTTTCCACCTCAAATAGTGCACGTCTAGAATTTGCCTATCACATGTATGGACTGGCGATGGGTAGTTTGATTACACAAGTCCTTTCTAATAATGTCTGGATCCCAATCGATACAATTCAAGGCCAACAACAAACAGCAGAGACAGAGCCATGGAGAACACGGCTTCTGGACCTAACTCCATACGCAGGCCAAGTCATCAAAGTGCGCTTTAGGGGAGTTGATGGCAATAGCTTTACAGGCGACATGGCCATTGATGATGTATGTGCTTATGAAGTACTTCCTAATGACCTTGGTGCTACGGCCATGCTTAGCCCTGCTGCTGATGCATGTTTCTCAAATGCAGAAACAGTCGATATTGAGGTTACAAACCTTGGTTCCAATGTAATTGACTTCACGACAAATACCATTCGCGTATATGTCCAGATGTCTGGTGCAGGCAACAAGCTGGATTCTGTTGACATCACCACAGGTATGATCAACCCTTTGGGTACAGTAACTGCAAGCATCTCTCCGTTTGATATGGGCGCTCCTGGAACCTATACCTTCCAGGCATGGACAAAGTTCATCACTGGTGGACCTGATAGTCAGATTTCAAATGACTCGATGAAGGTTACAGACAGAACGAATTTCAATATCGTTGTCACACCTACTTCTTCATACCTTGAAGACTTTGAATCCTTTACCCCAGGACGCTTTTTCCCTGCATCCACAAATGGATTATTAGCTAATGGTTGGGACCGTGATCCGGGTGACAACATCTTCCAAAGCTGGCATGTGGATTCTTCAGCTGCTCAGAACACGACAAACACAGGCCCTATCATTGACGCAACATTCGCTACTCGTGGTCAAGGATACTATATGTATGTAGAGCCTCCATTTGGAGCTGGTGGTCCTGCATTTGTGTTGATATCTCCATGTGTGGACTTGACCTCTACGGTAGGCCCTCGTATGGACTTTGCATATCATATGTTTGGTAATAATATGGGTACTCTCGTCGTGGATGCCTTCTCAGCTGGAACTTGGACTCCTCTGGATTCTATCATAGGTCAGCAGCAAACAGCAGAAAATGACCCTTGGGATAACTACACCATTGACTTGCTCCCATATGCAGGGCAAATCATTAAAGTCCGTTTCCGTTACTACAAAACAGTTACCGGAACACTGGCTGATGCGGCAATCGATGATGTGCTGTTTTACCAGCCTATTCCTGAAGATGCAGGTGTAACCGATATTATCAGTCCTATTGATAGCTGTGGTATGACCGCTAGTGAAAGTATTCGCGTTCGCATCAAGAACTTTGGTACACAACCACTCGATACGATACCAGTTGTATTCCGGGTAGACGGTGGCACGATTATGCTAGACACGATGTTCTTCCCTATTGGACCATTGGCTCCAAATGATGATACTGCGTTTACCTTCACCCCTACCGGCGACTTCTCAGCGCTTGGACCTCATACCATCGAGGCATGGACCCTAGTAGCACCTGGTGACAGCAACAAGGTGAATGACACGGCATTTGCGACTATCGAAAATGTCATTGTGGTTAGCACCTTCCCTCACTTTGAGGACTTCGACTCTGGTCCTGGTGGCTGGAGAGTTGTAGGGCCAAATCAGCTGTTTGAGCATGGAGCGCCTAATGGCACTGTAATTTCTACTCCATACTCTTCACCAAATGTATGGATGACAGGCCTTAGCACACGTTATGGTAACAATGAGCAAGCCTGGGTAGAATCTCCATGCTTCGATATGGGAACTCTTTTATTCCCTATAGTCCGCTCTCGAATCTGGTATGAATCCCGAGCCAATGCGTTCCGATCTGATGGCGCGAAACTCCAATATTCAACTAACAATGGTCGTGTTTGGAGAGACCTTGGTCGCGTGGCTACCGATTGGTACAATGACCCCAATGTAACCGCTTTCACTCTAGGAGGTTCGGAAGGTTGGGCAGGTTCCAATCTTGATGGAAACGGCAGTGGAGGCTGGCTTTATGTCGAAACACTTGCCCCTCAACTTGGATTTAACCCAAGTGTTAAGTTCAGATACTTGTTCGAATCTGACCCCTTTACCAGTAATAGAGATGGATTTGCTTTCGATGATTTTGAAATAATGGAAGCACCGGTTGACTTGCGTAACCTGGGCATGCCAGCCTCATCGGGTTGTGATGTTACAGATACCATCTGTATTGATGTATTCAATGCAAGTGCAGCTATTTTCAATAGTGTAACTGCAACATACTCTGTCAATGGTGGTACTCCTGTCTCAGAAACGTTCACCGTTACTGTAAATCCAGGCGATACACGTAGAATTTGCTTTGCTCAGCTTGCGACTTTCACAAGTGCACAAACCTACCGTATCCGTACAACGATCTCCGCCGCGGGTGATACCATTCCTAAGAATGATACGATCACAAACGATGTCTTGTATTCTCCACTGGTCAATACCTTCCCGTATCTGGAAGACTTCGATAGCGGATCAGGGGGCTGGGGAGCTCTCAGTTCCAGTGTGGACAATAGTTGGGTAAGAACGACTCCTCATATGAGTGTTATTAATACTCCTAGATCAGCTCCGAATTCCTGGGTTACCCAGGGCACCACTCAACCAGGTTCTTTCTCAGGTTACTCTAATAATGAGTGTTCCTGGGTGAGTAGTCCTTGTTTTGACTTCTCTAACCTCAATACACCACGTGTACGTGTGGATGTATGGTGGGAGTCTGAAAACAGTTTTGACGGAACAGTACTCCAATCTACAATCGATGGAGGCGTAACCTGGCAAGACGTTGGTGTAGGTTCGCCTAACATTACCAATTGGTATAATAATACACGTGTCCTTGGACTTACGAATTGTGGCCAGAATCAAAATGGCTGGTCAGGCCAGGGAACATTCAGTGGTAGCAACGGTTGGGTCCAGGCCGAGTTTGTAGACCTAACAGGTGTACTTGCAAATGAGCCTCAGGTCCAGTTCCGTATGTACTTCGGTTCCGATGGTTCTGTTATCCGAAATGGTTTTGCGTTTGACAACTTCTACATCGACGACCTACCGATCAACGACCTTTCTTCAATTGAGATCCTCTCCCCTAGGGATGGTTCTTGTGCCTCTGCAAACCAGGATATTATTGTAGTTATTCGTAATGAAGGTAGTGCTACACAGACACGTTCACCTATTCGCTACAGAACAGGCGGACCAAACAATACCTTTAACTGGACTGGAAATCTCGCGACGAACCAGTATGATACCGTTAACCTTGGTACATTTAATAGTCTTGGTGGAGGACAAGTTGTTGTTACGGTAACGACAGCTCTGCCTGGTGACCAGATTGCCTCGAATAATACTGTGGTCGACACCTTCGATATTACACCGCTTCCTAATGCTCCGACATTACAAAATGATACAATTGCACTTTGTGTGGCGGACTCTACTCAGTTATGGGTAAATAATCCGGTTGCAGGTGAAACTTATCTTTGGTTTGATGTTAATACCGGTCGCCAGGTTGGAGAAGGAGATACAATTCAGACTACCTTCCTCGCCCGTGACACAGCGTTTGATGTCCAAGCCGCTACTGGCATGACAGGACTGAAAATCACAGAGATTGAGACTGGCTTCAATCCAGTTCGGGACTTTATCGAAGTTCAGAATATGACTGGAGCTCCGCTCGATGCTACAGGTTGGACGGTATACATTGCTGACCGTAATGGCCAGATCAACACCCTCAACAATAGTCAGTGGGACCTTGGCGCCTTTGCTGCTGGAGAAGTCCAGTTCCGTGATGGAACCTTCAACTCACCTAACTATTGGGGAAGCTTTATCGGTTGGGGCGCTATCAGCTTTAGCTCAGGTTGGGCGATTATCATCGATGATAATTGTGAAGTCGTTGACTTTGTTATCTGGGGTTATCGTGGTGTAGCTCTAACAGGCTTTAACCCTCGTTTCCCAAGCTGTCCAGGAGTAACATATAATCTCGCTGATTTCTGGGATGGACCTTCACTGGCTGCGACCTTCCCTGTGGATGACAACTTGCAACGTGATGGAACCTCAGACACAGATAGTGATTCTGACTGGTTGATTGCTGAAACACCTGGCCATACACAAGGAGTTCAAAATGCCGGTCTCCAAGTCGGCTGTCTAAGTCCTCCGTCGCGTATCGTTGTGTTGATTGAGCCACCGCTTAATATCAACCTCCAAGACCAGTTTATTTGTGGTCCTGCGACTGTTGATGCTGGTCCAAACTTCACCTCGTACCTATGGTCTACAGGTGATGTCGGTCAGCGTGTTACACTCAATGATACAATCACCACTGTGAGCGTTCGTGTAACGGACAAGTATGGTTGTGCAGATTCTGATACTGCTGTAGTGGAATCATATGAATTCCCTAATCTTAGTCTAGGTGCTGATACTATCGCATGTGGATCTATCCAATTGGATGGTGGTACTCCTGGCTGTGACTATATTTGGTCTAATGGTTCAAATGATCGCCAGATAACCTTCAACGGTCGTGTAGGCCCTAACCTCGTTTGGGCGGAGTGTATCGATCCAACAACGGGTTGTGCTACACGTGACTCATTGAATGTTGATCTTTTACCACTTCCGGATGCTGGCATACCTACTGTGCTTGCATTGTGTGACTCGGGTAATGTTGCGGTTGATCCATCAGTTGCTGGATTGCCACTACTTTGGTCAACAACCGAAACGACACCAAGTATTGACATCAATACTTCAAACAGATATTACGTGACCTTGACTGACACTGCCAATGGTTGTGTAGGTACAGATTCCATCGACATTACGGTCAATATTTCACCAACGGTGAACCTTGGTCCAGACGTAGATGCATGTAATGGAGCAGAACTCGATGCTGGTATCTTTGGTGGCTTTGTATTCTATGACTGGAATACTACACAGGTAACGCGTAAGATCAATGTATCCACTTCAGGTCAATACATTGTCACAGTTACTGACTTTAACCAGTGTAAAGCTTCTGACTCGGTGAACGTGAATATTCTTCCTCCGCCGACAGCTGACTGGGTAACCACTCCGAATCCAGTGAGCACATCAGGTCTAGACCTTGATTTCTATGAGATATCAACCGGTCCTGGCCTAACCTTCATGTGGGACTTCGGTGATGGAACCACAAGCACTCAATCGAGTCCTAATCATGTATTCCAATTCGCTGGAAACTACATTGTATGCCTCACAGTAACAGATAGCTGTAATAAAACTGACGAGTATTGTGACACCCTCAATCTACCATTGTTAACAACTGGTATTAGTGGTGTGATGCTCGACAATGCTATCGACGTATTCCCAACTCCTACTCGTGACTTTGTAAATATCCGTGTGAACAACCTGGATACCGAAGTAACAATGGAAGTTACGGATGCACGCGGTCGCCTTATTTACACAGAAATACTTCCACGTACTTCAAGCAGTGTAACCACCAAGGTCGACTTGAGCGACAAAGCAGAAGGTGTTTACTTCATTAAGTTTAGCGCTGATGGAGAAAGCCTTGTGAGAAAAGTAATGAAAGAGTAAGACACTTTTTCTCATTAAAAAAAAGCTCCCTTTTGTTTTGGCAAAAGGGAGCTTTTTATTTGTAGCATAAAAAGATGACAAAGGGCCACGAAACCATCAAATGGGCCGTTAGCAATATATGTTCATCTTCAAATCTCAGTTTTACTCATACGTATGAAACAATCATTACGCTTTCTATTTTGTATTAGCATAATGTGCTTTGGATTCCTCAATTCCATCGAAGCTCAACTCACGCTTCCCTGGACAGAGGACTTTGAAAGTGTAGCCCCTGATACAACATTCGATAGAACCACTTTCGTCATTAATGGCTTAAGTGGGACCGGATATTCGTGGGGATATAATAAACCTAATACCCTTGAAGGGCGCCTCCGCTTCAACGCAGGCCCAGGATTTTCCCAAAGTGGTCAATATGCCGCAACATTGGACGACTCCCTTTCAAACAGCACAGTATCATCTCACGACCTGATTCTTACCGTTGATCTTTCCAGTTATGTGGGACAAGGTGTAGAACTTGGCTTTTCTTACTCCAGCCATAATGAAGACGCTCACCCGGGCGACTCAGTATGGGTACGGTCAGGATTTACCTCGCCATGGGTAGGGCTTTATGATCTATTTGCCAATAAAGGCGCTGATGGCGTGTACACTACAGTCTCAGGACTCAATGTTACGAACGTGCTTACCGCTGCCGGACAGGCGATCGGCTCATCGGTATCCTTCCGTTTTGGTCAGGAGGATAATGCGCCTGCTATTGATCCCACCTTTGTGGACGGCATGAGCTTTGATGACATCAATCTGAGTGTTATTCCACCCATTGATGCTGGTGTTTCTGCTATCTTACTACCTGATGCAAGTTGTAGTTTAGGAATAGAACCGGTAGATGTAACCGTAACCAACTTTGGAGCTGACACCTTACGCGACTTCATTGTGTCTGTGGATGTTAATGGTGGCGGCCTCCAGTTTGTTTCCATTACCGGTCAAGCCATTCCGCCTGGAGGCACATTTAACACGAACTTTACGCCAGGATTCAATCTTGGTACTACTGGCAGCTATTCTTTCAGAGCATGGACCGACGCCGCAGGCGACCCTAACCAAAGCAATGACTCCAGTTTTGCCACCACTCAGCATAATAGGTTTGTATTCGCATACCCGGATACTGACGATATGGAATCAACCCCTGGCAATTGGGTGACAGGGGGTGCTTTGAGCTCATGGGCACTTACGACTCCCAATATGCCTGTCATAAACAGCGCAGGTGGCGGCCAACTTAGTTGGGTAACCATCAATGGAAGCGACTTTAGTCGTACCGACGGATATAATAATAACGAACAGTCTTTTGTTGAATCTCAAACCTGTTACGACTTCACAGGCCTTACAGCCCCCAATGTACGTTTCAGTTTATGGTGGGATATCGAAGAAGACTTTGATGGCGCAGCTCTTCAGTCTTCAGTAGATAGCGGACGTACCTGGCAAACTATCGGTGCAGTAGGCACAGGAGTAAACTGGTACAACAATGCCTTTATTTCGGGTAATCCCGGCGGGCAATCCAGCGGATGGTCAGGAGATGGACCGATTGGTTCTCAAGGTTGGATTTTTGCAGAACATCCTCTGATTCCACTTGCTGGTGAACCCGATGTAAGGTTCCGTTTTGTATTTGGCTCAGATGGAAGTGAGACTTTCGACGGCTTTGCTTTTGACAACTTCACTATTTATCAGACACCTCCGGAAGATGCCAGTGTAGCACGTGCGAATTCTCCAACAAGCGATTGTGGTCTCACTGCAAATGAGCAAGTAAGTGCTTTCATCCGCAACCTCGGAACAAATACACTTGGCAATATTCCAGTTGCCTATCAGGTCAATGGAGGCCCGATCGTCCGTGAAAGATTCTTAGCAGCGAATATCGCACCTGGCGGTACTGCGGCGTATGCATTTACGACACCTGCAGATTTGTCAACTCCTGGCACATACACCATCAAGGTATGGACCGAATCAGCAAATGACCCTAATGGCTTCAATGATACAATTACCATTACAGTCGTTCACTTCCCGAATATTAGCACCTTCCCATACATTGATAATTTTGAAACAAATTTATTCCCATGGGTGAGTGCAGGAACAAACAATTCCTGGGCACAAACTACGCCGGCTCTCAGCTTTATCAATGGAGCAGCCAGCGGTCAGCAGGCCTGGGTTACCGCCAACGGCGTTGGTGGCACAGTGCTGGGAGGTCATAATTTAAACGAGCAATCAGTCGTACAGGCAGGCGCCTGCTTTGACTTCACAGGGGTTCTCAATCCTCGCGTACGTGTCAATGTCTGGTGGGAATGCCAGACAGGATCTGATGGAGTAGCACTTCAATCTTCAACAAATGGCGGCTTAAGCTGGCAGTCTGTTGGCGCAGTGGGTTCTGGCACGAATTGGTACAACAATACAGCAATACGAGCAAACCCGGGAGGGCAACCTGAAGGCTGGTCAGGACTAGGAGCCTCCGGCTCTGGAGGTTGGGTATCAGCCGAGCATCCGCTTACAGGATTAGCAAATCAATCCAATGTCCTTTTCCGTTTCGCTTTTGGCTCTAGCTTCTTTTTTGCCAATGATGGATTCGCATTTGATGATTTCACGATATTTGAAATCGTACCCCGAGATGCAGGCGTCGATTCACTCATAAGTCCTCCACCTAGTGGATGTTCATTGGGAAGTTCTGAAACGGTGAGTATTCGTGTACAAAATTATGGAACATCAGCAATTGTAGACTTGCCTATTGGTTACCAAATCAATAACGACCCTGCTGTTCTCGAAACTATTTTCGGAATAAATCTGGCACCTGGTGCCTCTCAGATAGTGAGCTTTACTACGACAGCTGATTTTTCAGCTTTGGGACAATATGACGTTAAAGCCTGGACAGGGCTACAAAATGACCCCAACTTTTTCAATGATTCACTAAGTACTTCCATCACCAATATTCCAATTGTGGGCACCTTCCCATATTTTGAAGATTTTGAAGGAGGTCCCGCAGGATGGATTAGTACTGGTCCTGCTGACCCTTGGGAATTTGGAACTCCAAACGGTACCGTAATTAATGTCGCTTCTTCAGGAACAAACGCCTGGATGACAAAGCTGTCACAGCCCTACAGTATCCTTGAAGAAGGCTATTTGGAAAGTCCATGTTTCGATATGAGTAATCTACTATTCCCAATGCTGCGCATGGATATTTGGTGGGAAACTCGCTCTGGTACTTTTTCTAGTGACGGCGCAAAGGTTCAATACTCCACCAATAATGGAGCCTCCTGGCGCGACCTTGGAACTGCCAATAGCTCTTGGTACAACAATACCCAGATTACCGCATTCCAACCCGGCAATACTACCGGTTGGTCTGGCAACAATAACACAGGTGATGGCAGCGGCGGCTGGCTTCGTGTAGAAACCCTTGCCTTGCCACTAGGCCAAAGCCCACAAGTAAAACTCCGTGTTCTATTTAAGTCTGACAATGTCAGAAATACTTTGGACGGTGTCGCTATCGACAATATTGAAATCCTTGAAGCACCGTTTGATTTACGCGCGACGAGCTTGGTAAGTCCAGTAGGCGGATGTGGTCTTGGAAATGCTCAGGTATGTTTTAATGTTTTTAATGGAAGCTCAAATTCCTTTGTGAATCCAACAGTAAGCTACTCAGTAAATGGGGCAAACCTTGTTACCGAAACATATAACGGTACGATCAATCCAAACTCGACAGTACTGCATTGCTTCAATACGAACTTTAACTTTGGTCCGGTAGGTTCATACGACCTGCAAGTATGGGTAAGTGATCCAGCTGATACAGTTTTAAGAAATGATACTATTACAACTACTATTATTTCTAAAAACCCAGTTACAAAATTCCCATATTTCGAAGACTTTGACGACACAACCTTCTCGATATCAGCTGGATTTAGCCCTGGTGTTCCGGTTATTGACTTGGGGTCTGACTGGGAAAATAGCCAGGATGATAATCTTCAGGACTGGGCCGTTTGGAGTGGACCGACGTCGTCTCGCCAAGGTCCTCCTGTAGGTGACCATACTACTGGAAGTACGAAGTATCTTTATGTAGAAGATTCCGGCTTTGAGAATGATTCCGTGATCTTACTATCACCTTGTTTTGATATTGGTGGATTAACTAATCCTCAAATGAGAGTTTGGGTTTACTCGCAGTCCAATAATGCGGCGGCACCGCTTGCCGATCAAAATGAATACTTTATTGACATCATCGATAATGGTACCATCGTGTACAATGTTCAGGGACCACGTCGCTTCACTGGACCGGCGTGGCAGCAGGACTCTGTAGATCTAAGCGGTTACTCAGGTACTATTGGCTTCCGTTTTAGAGTAAATAATAACAATAGCACCTTTATACATGACATCGCAATCGATGATTTTGAAATCCTTGATGTGTTTGCAAATGACGTAGGTGTTACTCAAATTCTTCAGCCTGATGATGGGAGTTGTGGCACAAACCGTGACTCTGTATTTGTTGTTGTTCGAAATTTTGGTACAAATCCACAGCAAAATATCCCTATCGTATTTACTGTCGGTGGCCAAACGATCAACACAACCTACCGTCAGCAACTGCCGTCAGGAGAGTCCGATACCGTTTTTGTAGGGCTTATCAATAGCCTTGGAGCAGGAACAAGCCTTGCTTCTGGCTTCACCCGTCTGCCTGGTGATCAAAACCGAAGATCAGATTCGACTAATATCAATATCACTATCATTGCGCCTCCACTTGCCCCTTCTATGCCTGGCGATAGTCTTGTTATTTGTGATGCTGATAGCCTGACCCTGGGTGTCATTAATCCTGATCCTAACCTAAACTATGTCTGGTATGATCAGAACAGTAATGTTGTAGCAACGGGAGACACGATCAACACCACCTTCTTAACGCAGGATACCGTCTTCTTTGTTGAAGCTTCTACTGGCATGAATGGGCTAAAAATCACGGAGGTTGATTTAGTTGGATTTCCTGATTTTATGGAAGTACAAAACACAAGTGAAGCCATCCTTGATGCAACAGGCTGGACCGTATATGTCGGTGATAATTTCAACTCCATTGACCTAACGAATACTACCAACTGGCCTTTAGGAGTATTTCAGCCAGGCGAGGTCCAGGTTCGTAACACAGACTTTACTAGCCCATTCTATTTTGGCACATTCTTGCGTTGGAATACCCTACCAAACAATGGCTGGGTGATGATCGTGGATGACCAATGTGATCTCGTTGATTTTGTCGTCTGGGGATATAGCCAGCTCGATGTGGCCGACTTCAGCCCTGCTGGTATTGTAGGCTGTAGAAATATCAATCTCGGTGATTACTGGAATGGTCCTGCCATTACAGGAGCAGGTATAACAGCCCTTCATCGTGTGGGCGATTCTGATAACAATGATGCCTCAGATTGGGTGCAACCGACTCCTGTATCTCCTGGAATACAAAACCCTGGTTTGAGCACAGGATGTATTAGTCCACTTACTCAGTTTACAATAGTAGTTGAACCACCATTAGGCCTCAATCTCACAGATCAGTTTGTGTGTGGAGCTGCAACGATGGATGCTGGTCCAGGCTACAGAAGTTATCTCTGGAGTACAGGTGATGTAAGCCAAACCATTACCCTGGTGGATACAACACTCCCTGTCTCTGTGACGGTAAGTGATCGATTTGGATGTACAGAAACTGATACTGCGGTGCTTGCTGCAAGTATCATCCCGACACTCAATCTTGGAGCTGATACTGCCACTTGTGCGGGTATCGTTCTTGATGGTGGCAATCCGAACTGTGACTACATCTGGTCTACAGGAACGAATACGCGCCTAATCACCTTTAATGGTGTTACAGGTAGAAATCTCGTTTGGGCAGAATGTATAGACCCAACCACAGGTTGTGCTACCCGCGATACGATTATTATCACTGTAAGACCAACACCTGATGCTGGCCTACCTTCGATCCTGTCCTTATGTGACTCTGGTACGGTGAGTGTACGCCCTGGCGTCATGAACTTACCACTCCTTTGGTCAACAAGCGAAACGACATCAAGTATCACCGTTAAAACAACGGGTACTTATCGAGTGACCGTAACCGATACAATTACAGGCTGTTTGGGAACTGACTCCGTTGACGTTACGGTGTCCCCTGCTCCTATCGTGGATATTGGTACCGCTGATACAACTGTATGCTCAGGTACTCAAGTAGAATTGGATGCAGGAACCTATACAGGGTTTGTATTCTATGACTGGAATAATGGTCAGGTTTCTCAAAAAATCACAGCTACCAAAGCAGGAACCTTTATCGTTACTGTTACAGACTTTAACCAGTGCCAGGGTGTCGATAGTATGATTATCAATTATCTTCCGAGCCCAGCGTCTTCCTTCTCAGTACAGCAGACTGGTCCGCTGGATTATGACTTCTTCAATACGTCTTCAGGCATCGGTCTTAGCTTCATGTGGGATTTTGATGATGGTACGACAAGCAACCAACTGAGTCCTTCGCATACCTATCAATTCCTTGGGACTTATAACCCTTGTTTGATTGTCACTGATAGTTGTGGCAATTCAGATACCACCTGCATGATAGTCAGTACTGTCACGAGTATTGATAGCGATGCACTGGAGAATAACATTTCGCTATTCCCAAATCCAACAAAGGATATTGTGAATGTAAACGTGCGCGACCTTCATAGCTCAACCTTTGTCTACCTTACCAATACGCAAGGTAAAGTGCTATACAGCGAGACGATTGCGCCGACATCGGAAGCTAGCATCCGTATCGATTTGAGCAGTCACGCTTCGGGAATGTATCTCCTGACGCTACGCAATGAGGAAGGGATGCTTACTCGCAAGGTGCTTAAGGAATAAAATGGCAATTGGCCACTCCGAAGAAGTGAGGAGGGCTTTTAGCGATTAGCTTTAAAAAGGAATATCAAGCCGACTTCGTAAGAGGTCGGCTTTTTTATGCTAAAAATGGTTCATTGTTTTTAAAAAATTGGTTCGAAACTCATCTACGAAATCGTTATATTGCGTACTTCCGCATTTAGCGAATTTGCGCTGGAAACGCTATAAAAGATAAAACTCCATTTGCCCCAAACCATGACTCACAACGAATGAATCATGAGCTACTTCGAAAACAACAAAAATCAAACTACCAATACCTACGCTATGCCAAACCAAGCCAACGAAATTGATGTACAAGTTGCCGACAGCCTATTCGGCCCTATTGCCCAAAATGATCACGAACTCGTTCTTTTTTGCCAGGATAATTATACCGGCCTGAAAGCCATTATCGCTGTTCATAATTCGACCTTGGGCCCTGGCCTAGGCGGTATCAGAATGTGGCCTTACAAAACAGACCAGGAAGCCCTTACAGATGTGCTTCGCCTTTCGCGTGGTATGACCTTTAAGGCATCGGCCGCAGGACTGAATCTCGGTGGCGGAAAAGCAGTCATCATTGGCGATGCTCGCAAGATCAAAAACGAGGCATTTATGCGTCGCATGGGCCGTTTTGTACACAACCTCAATGGCAAATATATCTGTGCAGAAGACGTCGGCATGACCGTTCAGGACATGGGCTGGGTGCGTGAAGAAACGCCTTTCGTAACGGGTATTCCGCAGAGTATGGGCGGAAGTGGTGACCCTTCTCCTGTAACCGCTTATGGTGTGTATATGGGTATGAAGGCAGCGATGAATCGCGTATCAGGAAGCGACTCGATGACGGGTAAGCGTGTGATCGTACAGGGAGTAGGTTCTGTGGGGCGCAATCTTGTCGAATTGCTTCGCAAGGAGGACGCCACTGTTTTGATCCACGATATCCACCAAGCCAGCTTGGAGAAGGTCGCAGCAAATACGGGCGCGCAGATCATCGGTGCCGATGATGTCTATACCACACCAGCAGACGTGTATGCGCCTTGCGCCCTTGGCGCGACGGTCAACCCTGATACTATTCCTCAACTCGACGTTGCTATCATCGCCGGAGCTGCCAACAATCAGCTTTTGGATGAGGCTCGCGACGGCCAAGCCTTAAAAGACAAAGGCATACTCTATGCTCCAGACTTTGTCATCAACGCTGGCGGCCTGATCAACATCAGTCAGGAAGTAGCCGGTCAAGCATACAGCCGCGATCGTGCCATCGAAATGACTGAAGTAATCTACGATACCACCCTACGCATCTTCGACCTCTCCCAATCGGAAGGACTTACGCCTCACGCGGCTGCGCAGCAAGTAGCTGAGAAGCGCGTGGCTGATTTGGGACATAATAGGTTGTACAGATAAACAAAACTTTGTGTATGAAAATCTGATGTCGCATGTCGTATGTAGTATCTCGTATTTCCACCTTGGCCTTTAGTTTTCCTTGTTTCCCTCCCCCCCTTTTGATGGAGATACTGCCCTTCGACAAGCTCAGGGCAGGCTACGAGATAAGATATGCGACATCAGAGATGTTTTTTTGTGTGTTTTACAAGCCCTTTAAAAAAGGACACACAAACATATGAGCCCTGATAGGCCAATGCGGTTTCTGAGTGGAAGCCCATTCCTTCTGAACATCCCTCCCTAAAAAAGAAGAATACCGAGCTTCACATAAAGATGCCCCTCACTCACTTGATTATCGATATCTGCGCCAGTAAGATATATTGGAGCAATTACATCATCAAAACCACCTGCTGGGAAACGCCCCAAATAAAAATTGGGGTAGCGGATGAACCTCCTCCGTAAATAGTAACCAACATCCAAAATAAATCTTTTTTTATGAACCGACTGGTGGCCAAAGCCAAAGCCAATGATATTATGTCGAATCCCTGACATGGTATACCGTACTGGAATATAATCACTGCCTCCGGGTGAAACTTCTGGAACCTCGAACTGGCCTTCTACGGTAATTCCTGATGCATCAGCGCGCGCAGTTCCAAAAATAAATTCGGAATATAAACCAATGGGAGCTGGAGAACTGCCTTTGTAAAACACCTTAAACGTGATGTTTAGCTCATTGCCATTCGTTCTTCCTCCGTTTGCTATTTCGTCAGCAAGCTCAGGATTGTGTTCACTAAACCGCATCCTTTCCCCAAAATTTCCAGTTGAAACATCTCTTTTTTCAAAGAAAAAGTCTTGATTATAATTACGATGAATTTCCCTGTATGACAGTCCTAACGTTATTCTTCTATTAAGCACATGATCAAGCTCTACATTTGCTTCCTGATTAAAAGCCCAAGTAGAAAGATTCGTTTTTACCATGGTCCGCATTCCGTTATAACCACTGGTTTGGGCGGATAATTTTGGCACCAATAAAAGGCCAACCATTATTATAATAAAGGGGCGGATCATAGACTATTGAGGCGTTTAGGATGAGTAAGTATATTAAAACTGTCGTAGAGAACCCCCGTCAGGCGATCATCTGTTGGAAATCCTGGCAATAATCTAATTTCTCTAAAAATAGTTTTCCCTGTTTCTACATTGACGATAAGATTAAATAAAATTGCTCTTCCTTTATCTAGTCTTTCCGGGGACTTATTGATAATCAAACAAATACTATTTCCAACATACGGGGTCCCAAGCCTATCACTGAGTTCAGCATACTTAGGGTCAAGTATCGGCAAGGACTCTGCATAACGGCTGGGCGGGCGACTATAACCGCTTTTTCGCACCTTCTCTATGTTCACATTCTGATACGCATTCATTAAACCAAGGTGGCTTTCAAGCGCTGCGAGGGTGTTGAACCATATATTATCCTTGTCTGTCAAGTCTTCAGTATACATCACATCTAACTGAAGTGAATTTCTATTTGCAGCGGATTTGATCAAGTCGATATATCGCAGCTTCTGGCGCGCCTTCTCCTCAATGTATGTACTACTCATATCGCCCTCTACGTAGGCAACTGTAGGGTCTAGAAGTACGAGCTTTTTGATTTCATCAGTGCCAGAGACATAACTTTTATCCCAGTCAACTAATAAGGCTCCTCCTCCTTTACAAGCCCCTAATATGAGTATCATACCAAGACTATAGATTAATAATCTAGCAAATCTCATAATTCGTCAATTTTGTTCTGGATAAAAACACCATAGGTATCTTTCATTTTGGGCAAAAGTGCTTTATATAACTTCTTGGCTTTTTCCTTTGAGCCAAACTGTTCTTCAGCTTGGGCCTCTACAAAGCGAATGTTAAGCAGGTCAGGATTAGCTTTAGCGTAATGATCTATCAAACTCAAACACCATTTACCCCTCGAATCCAATCCTCTCAAATTAAAATAGTCGCAAAATTCTCCGTAGGCTTGCCCTTCGTAGGATGCTGGATCTGGAGTAAATAGGTCACGGCTTTTTTGATTTTCCATGTACGTATACCAATAGGCGCTTTTGCATAGCATACTTTTCAAGTATTCATTATTGGGATATTCCTGGAGTAGTTGGGCCGATTCGTACAATGCCCGAAGGTAGTTTAGTCTATTGAAGTGGATCTCTATCAGTTCGAAGCGAGCCATCGTTTTAAATTTGATAAAATCCAGCGGGCTACCTATAAAGCTATCGCCAACACTATTATCCGACACTTTAGGCTTTAATTGAGCGAGCCTATCATCAAGACTTGGGTGTGTAGCAACACTATCGAGAAGGGCTTCTTCACTGATTTCCTCATTATCGTCTATACTTTCCTCTTCTTCCTCTTCCTCTTCCTCCTCTTCTTCGCTCCTTTCTTTAGCTTCTTTAATCTTATCAAAAGAGAAAGTCTTCTTCTTTGATTCACTTAAATCGAAGCTTGGATCACCCAATTTTAAACCAATACTTTTTTTAATCTTGAGTAAACTATCTGGATTAAATAACAAAAGAGAAGGTATAGCAGAATACTGGTCCTTATCAATACCCTTTAATAATTCCAATGCAGAAATAGCATCAGCCGTACTGTATGGGCTTTTTTGTAAATACGACAGTCCAAGTAGATCAGCTTCCATCTCGTACTGTCTGCTATGCCGGTATCGTTTGAATATTTTATCCAGGTTCAAAGTTCCTCTTCCAAATGCTTTCCCTTTGAGTTCTTTGCGTTTCTTTTTCTTACCAAACACAAGTGGCTCTTTGACTGTCAAGCTGTAGCCTTGCAAGGAGTGGCGCTTTTGGATATGCGACATTTCATGAGCCAAGATAAAAGCAAGCTGTGCCTCTGTCTCAAGGTTGGCCAGAAGACCTATATTAAACAAGATCACACCGTTTCGCCATGCGGCAGCATTGGGAACAGAAGTCTTGGCGATAAACAACTGCAAGCCTCCTTGGTAATCAGGGTTTGCCTCTACGATCCGATTTGCCACGGAATTGATATACTTCGTGAGAACATCATTGTATATAATCTTGCCGCTCTGGAGCGATCTTTTTAAGGCGTAATTATTGACGATAAGAAACTCCTTGCCTTCTGCTCGAGAAAGCTTACCAGATTGCTGGACAGCCTTAAGATCACGAGCAATCGTTTCGTCTGATCTTTCGATAAAAACAGCGGGAACCTGACCAGACGAAGTCACAGGATCATATGTTTTTTCAAATGGTGCTTGCGCTTTGAAATTTGCCAGTGTGATAATAAAAAAAACTAAAAAGGTGAATCGTAACATGAATGAAGCTTAATGTTAATAGGAGAGTGAAAACATTTTAAACAAAAAAACAGGGCGTTCTCTTTAATTAATCGCAACCTCAATAGGGAAGTCTGAAGAGGGAAAAGGAAAAGTCGTTAATTTCCTCTCTTCTATTGAATAAATCGACAGGGACTTATTTACTCTTTCATTTATATCCTCTGTTTCCCGATATTTACCAATAAAAGACCCTTCTTTATTAAGTACCGAATAGGTCTTACGACAACAATGATCCCAATCTTGCCGATTTTCTTCAATTTCTACAAGGCCAGGATACTCCTGATCATACAGAAATTGGTTCGAACCTCCGTTGAAGTGCTTTGTTGCAGTGAAAACTGCCAAAAATTTATTTGTATCGTCACTGAATGAGAGGCTATTGATCCTGTTATCAGGGTTATATGCCTTTATTTCAAGTTTTCCTGCAGGGCCCATTCTCGTCATAAAATTACCTCTTCGCCATGAGGCTGATGAAGAAAGATCATAGACTCCCCAAGCAGCATAATTGCGGGGAGAGATTGCCAGAACATCAAGGTGGCGATCAGGATCGGCCAATATATCCTTCTCGAAAGGAGGATCGTAAGGAGCACCCCAAATGTACATTTTCTGTGTAAGTGGTGGCTCTATAGAGCCGCCTATATCCTGGATGATAACAAGCGACTCTCCATCTGGCGACCAACAAAGCGTCGAAGCTCCCCTTGCCTGTGTGACTCGATTTAAAAGACTATCCTTCATATCGAGAATTACAGGAATTCCACTTCCATTCTCTATAAAAGCGATTTTGTCTTTTTGGTAATTTATTCTTGGGCACGTTAATCGTGAACCGTCTGTAGATTCATACACAACAACCCGCCCCAGCGTATTGGCTTTATACAAGGTATCATTGGCAGTGAAATACAAAGGGTAAACAGGCTCTTGTTCATATCCTTCCAGTGGAAAATATTCTATGCTTCGATTTTCACAACTACCTAAAATAAAAATCCCACAAATGATTAAAAGGATGGATAATACTTGCTTCATGTTTGTTAAAATTGGGTACCATAAAGATACGCAAAACTACAGATTAACAGAAATAAGAAACTCATAAAATCAAGTCTTCATGCAGTCGCTAAGCTCAGCATACAACCTACACCTCACGAATACGCACCTTGCGTTTCTTAATGCGCTGATTGTCCAATGCACGTATTAGTTGTTTCTTTTTCGCCTGTGGTACAGACACAAAGGCGCAGTCTTGCTTGAGCTCGATGACTCCAAGCTCATCTCTTTTTAGCTGGCCTTGTTTGAAAAATAAGCCTGCAATATCGCCTTTCGAAATTTTGTCACGCCTTCCGCCAGAAATAAAGAGCGTGCTCCAGGTTGTGGGTGATTTTGTGTTTTCATGGTCAAAAGTGGCTTCGTCAATATTTCCAATAAAGTCTGGAAGCACTTCTTGTTCCCAATGGAGTACATAGGCTACGCCTTTGGCGTTCATGCGAGCGGTACGACCATTTCGGTGGGTAAACTCCTCCTTTTTTAAGGGCAGATGGTAGTGTATAATAAATTTTATCTCCGGCACATCAATTCCTCTTGCTGCAAGGTCTGTAGCTAACAGCAGGCGATGAGTTCCGTTCCGAAATTTAATCAAGGCGCGTTCCCGATCAGTTTGCTCCATTTTGCCATAAAAACAACCATGCGCGATGCCTCTATCTGATAAGTACTCACTCAGCCTTTCAATGCTTTCTATAAAATTGCAGAATACAATACCCGGCTGATTGCCAATCCTTTCCAAAGCATCACCCAAGGCGGCTAACTTGTCTTTGGAAGAAGAGGTAATTTGCTGTATGGTTAATGTGCGGTTGCCAGTGCTAGAGTAATCGACGATTTTAGGTTTTGACCAAGGCATGAATCCTGGTATTTCAATACCCTGTGTGGCCGATGTCAACACCTTGTTTTTTACATGTGAAAGCTGATCCAGAATCTCCTGCATCTGCTCCTTAAAGCCAATCTCCAGGCTTTTATCAAACTCATCCAAAACGAGATACTTGATAGCGTCCAGCGAAAAAGTGCCTCGTCTAAAGTGATCGGCGATGCGACCCGGAGTTCCAACCAGTACCGCTGGCGCTGTTTTCAATTCATCCTTGTCTTTCGCAATCGGTCTTCCGCCATACACCACATTCACCTTCAGCCCAGTCCCCATCTCCCTGGCGACGCTTTCTATTTGCATCGCTAGCTCCCTCGAGGGCGCGATTATCAGCGCCTGAACCTCAGGTAAGTCCATTTTCAAATCGCTTATCACCGGCAGTAAAAAAGCAAGTGTCTTGCCCGTACCAGTCGGCGAAAGTAGCAACACTTCCGGCCCCTTCCCTATTGCCTCCCTGGCGTCAACCTGCATATCGTTCAGGGCTTTTATACCCAACTTGGCAAGTATCTCTTTTTCGCTTTTGATGATATCTGACATGGTGCAAAGGTATAGTATGGACCGCTGTAATAGGTAATTAAAAACAAGGTCAGCCGCTACCTATTAAATAGAGGGGCATATATAAGAGCGCGTTACTGTGTAATACTAAAACGACTCTGAACTTCCAGTCCAGAGTCGTTTTAGTATTCTGTATCAGACTGAGCCAAAAGCATACATGAAATAATTGAGCGAATAACTTGTAGATCTCACGCAATTTCTTGCTTCATCAATCCACCTCAAAGTCACCTCCATCGCCTCCGCCATCAGGCCTTCCTTTACGGCGACGACTCGTCTCCTGCTTACCAAATCGGTAAGTGAAGTTGATCGCTAGTTGGCGGGACTCGCGTTTGCGGAAGCCAAGCTGTTCAAAGCTTTCGCCTACGAGATCGAATTGAAACTGTCGGGTATCGAAAATGTCTCTCAATTGCACATTGACGGAAGCGCGATTGTCCCAAAAGCGATGCTGCACTGCGATATTGGCAGAAGCAAATCCGATGATATTTCCCTGCGCTGAAGGTCGAGGTCCGCGGTAAAATCCTGACAACTGGATATTGGTCTTTTTGGCAACGGTAAAGGTGGACATCAATCGCCCGCCGTAGCCATATCCTTCATTGCTCAAGTCAGCCTCCAGGTTGCTCGCATCCAAAATCGTGTAATAGCCATTTGCACTCATATTGACACTCCACCATTTGGTCAATTGCCCTACCAGAATCAACTCCAATCCCATATTGTCGCCGCTGTTCTGATTGGCATAGGTTGTCGTAGAAACACCTTCGGCATCGATTGTCTTAAAGCGGCTAATCACATTGTTCAATCGGCGATAGTAGGCACTCGGCGCGAAGGTCAATTTTCCGGCGCGAAGCGTATAGCCGAGCTCATAACTATTGATGTATTCGGGCTGTAAAAAAGGGTTTCCTCGACGCAGGTTGAGCGGATCAGAATAATCGGTAAACGGATTCAATTGACGGGTACGAGGTCGATTTACGCGGCGGCTGTAGCTAACTTGAAGCTGGCTTTTTTCACTAAGTTTATAATTAACAAAACCACTCGGGAAGAAATTGAAATAATCGTTTTCAAAGGTTTCATTTGTCTGAATAAGCTCCGCATCGGTAAGGGCTTGCTCTGCACGCAATCCAAATTGCCATCCCCAACGTTCGGACTGCTTGCCAGCGATTGCATAGGCCGCATGGACTTGCTCCAGGTATTCAAAATTGTTAGAGAGGAGTTTATTTTCTACAAAATTGCCCGACATGATATCCATATCCGAAGCGACAAAATCAGTCCCCAGATCGCGTATGATGCTTTTAGCACCGAGTTCAAGCTGAAACTTCTTCTTAAAAGGGCGCACATAATCCAACTGAATCGTCGTGATACTCCTTCTCGCATCTTCCTCATTCAGCCCTGGAACTGGCACAGGATTTCCGTCGAAGTTCTCCTGATTAAAATTCACTTCTTCTAAGCCTCGTGATAGTGAGACATTGGCAGAGGCAGAGAGAATATGACCTTCTTCCTTATAACGCTTATCCCAACCCGCAGTCAAGTCGACGCTCTTGTTATCATCTACTTCCGTACTGTAGCGAGCGTAGTCTTCAAGGGAATTCCCTTCTTCATCTGACAGTTTATAGATAAGATCCTCTTCTCTATTACGGGACCTATTGCTGTATGTACTGGAAAAGGAAACGGTATTTTGCTTTGGTAAAAACAAATCAATTCCTGCACGTCCTACACTTCCACCACCGAATCGTCTTCCATCGCGATTCTGGCTTAAAACGGTTGTTCCTGTTTGTAAAAAGTTCGTTCTATCATTGATACCAAGCGAAAACTGGTCTCTAAAATTATAGCTGTAGCTCGCAAAAACGTTGACTTTACTATTGCGATAATTCAGGTTTAGCGCGCTGTTGTATTTGTTGGGCAAAAGCAGTGCTGGGCTAGCTTCGGGCGTACCCTGGCTTCCCAAGCCAAGTTGAAAGCTTCCATTTAGGCCGAGCTTTTTATTCTTTTTCAAAACGACATTGATAATGCCTGTAAGTCCGTCTGCATCATAGCGTGCACTCGGATTCGTGATCACTTCGATCTTTTCGATTGAAGAGGCAGGGATTTGTTCCAAAATAGCGCCCTGACTAGAGCCGGTAAGCCCACTTGGCCGACCATCGATCAGAATAGTAACATTACTATTTCCACGCAAACTGATGTTGCCGTCGAGATCGACTTCAACCGATGGAATATTCTCCATGAGATCGGTGGCGACGCCGCCCTGAGCAGTAAGTATTGAACTGGTATTGTAGACTTTCTTATCTAGCTGAACCTCCATAAAGGATTTTTCGGCGGTAATATCGACTGCGTCCAGCGTGCTACCTTGCGCCAGGATGTTGATCTTCCCCAGGTCGCGCTGCGGATTGCGCGGATTGATAAATACTTTTTCGACAAAACGATTAGCATAACCCAGTGACTGAATCCGCAAGCGATATCTCGCAGGACGCACCTCAGTGAGTTCAAAACGGCCTTTCTCGTCTGTTAATGCCCCCGCAACAATGGAATCATTTTGCGTCAGCACAAGCGCAACAGATGCATAAACCACTGGCTTACCTTGCAGGCTATCGACGACAGCTCCGGTAATCATTCCGATTGCCGGGCGATCCTTAAAGGGCATCATCTTGCGCCCTCCTCTCCTACCGCCAGGAGGCTGAGCGAATACGCTAAATCCGATAAGGGATACAAGAAAAAACAAAGCGAATTTGAGGAATATCGATTTTTTCATGCCGCTTAGACTTATGTGAGAATGAGAAGTTTAATTGCGCTTATGAACAATGAATAATTTATCATTAGTCATGTGTAATGGCGTGTATCTGCCTATATACTGGACTCACGGCAATTAATTGACGTGAACCCGAAATATGTACAGATACACGCAACTCCATATGGGGAATTGCTGGAAATACTAAAAACAAATAAAATCTGGCCAGAAGCTGGAAGCCAGTAGCTAGTCCCTTTTCTTCCTAGCCCTTTTAATAAAGGTATAAGCAAACACCACAAGGCTAATGATAAGCGACAGCCAACCCAGGTAATCGCCATGCTTCATGTAAAAGGTCTCACCTTCATACAGCTTGCAACGCCTGTCAGTGATCGTCTTTTCCCAATAGGGAGTAGCATTGTGGATTTCGCCTTTGACATCTACAAACATGGAGGTGCCGGTATTGGCGGAACGAGCAAGCTCTCGGCGATTTTCGATGGCGCGCAATACGGACAAATTGGCGTGCTGAATATAGCCTGAAGCGCCGCTGCGTTTGTTTGTATTATTATCAAAATTCCACCAACCGTCGTTGGTGACGACGGTCATGATATTGGCACCTTTTTGCATTAAGGGACGAATGTAATCCCCGTACTCGCTTTCGTAACAGATCAAAGAAGCGATAGCAGTATTGGACGGGCCGCGAAGTGGCTTCATCTCAGGCGGCTTGCCATAGTTCCCAAAACTTCCTCCGAGATCAATATTCATATTTTTCAAAAAGCTGGCATACTCCAGATAAGGCATTCGCTCTACCATCGGTACGAGTTTACCTTTCTGAAACGTCTGAGGAACCGTGTCGGCTCTGAGAAGGGCTGCAGCATTATAGTATTCGTAGAAAAAGCGGCTACCATCACCCAATGGTCGGGCAGATACGGGAATAGTCTCTTTGGTAGGATCGATCTGACGAGTCTCTGTAAGACCAGTAAGTATAGCGACAGAGTCGCGCTGGATGATTTCCCACAAGGGCCGAATCAAGCCATCGGTGCGCAGCATGCGCCGCCACACATAGCGCGGAATCGCTGTTTCAGGCAGAATCGCAATATCAATCGTGTCAACGCCTTCGCGGCTGATAAGCTCTGCAAATGAAGCAACCTGCTCTTTATTATTCCCGCCAAATTTCTCGTAAGGGTCTATATTAGGTTGGACTAAACGAATATTGACTTCTCCTGTAGATTGAAAAACAGAGCGGTTTTCATTTGTTATAAAAATACCCAGGACAAATGGCAAAATCAGTAGTACCAAAGCGCCTCCGGCTTTAAACAAAGCATCCTTATGGGCGACCAGTTTCCATGCTCGCACCATTTGGTACAACACCACATTTACCAACAAAATATGCGCTGAAATCCCCAGGACGCCAGTATACTCGATGTACTGAATGTAGCTGGCATAAAACGTCTGGCTATGCCCAAGTGTCAACCACGACCAACTCAATTCCCAGTGAAAATGCATCCATTCAAATGAAAGCCAGAAAAACACAAAGCTCAGGCTCATCCAAAAGGAAGTATTAGCTCTGCGCAGTCGGGCAAACAGATAAATCGGGATGGACATCAAAACCGGATTCAACAAATTTGCAGTCAACCCTGCCGACAAAGCCTGCACTTTTTCACCTAAGGTATCGACACCTAAAGCAGTGAGCATCAGCCAGTAACAGCATCCGACATTCCAGATTAGGAAGGTAACGTAAGCATATCGAAAAATCTGAGCATAGCGCGAAATCGTCTTTCGTTGATATGGCTGAAACGCAGGACTAGGTTGCCCTTTGATCGCAGCCCAAATAGCCTGAAAAGGCCAAATCAGCAATCGTGTCAACGTAATCACAAGCCCTTTGGGCGCTGCCAGGAATCGATCCTCAAATACTCGGTCTGGCGTATGATCCATGACCAGGAGTAAAGGCACAAAAGCAAAATAGGCCAGAAAAGAGAATGGAAATGGCGGAAATGACAATACCAGCATGATACCGCTAAGCATTACCATCGGATACGGACGTGTACGCGCCCACCAATACAGCGAATATTTACCTTTTGCTTCGCGGCTCATGGAGACAAGTATCGGACCTTTTGGCGATTGGCTATTGGCTGCTGGCTGCTGGATGATGGCTGCTGGGAAATTATTCATGACCAATGATAGATGGCTAATTATTCATTATTCATGATCAAATTATAAATCGTTCATTATACATTATACATTGCGGAGCATTATGAGCGACCTACTTTCTCTCTTTTTGGAAAAAAGACGGATTACCACTGACACCCGTAAACTGGAGTCGGGTGATATGTATTTTGCCTTGAAAGGCGCGAACTTTGATGGAAACGCCTTTGCAGATAAAGCCCTTGAGGCTGGAGCCAGTTGTGTCGTCATCGATGATATCACCGTTCATAAGCCTTTAGACGATCGATATTTTTATGCATTCGATGTACTGGAAACACTTCAGGAACTGGCCCTCTCCTATCGTCGTACGCTCGATATTCCCATCATCGGACTAGGTGGTTCAAATGGAAAAACGACTACCAAGGAGTTACTGTTAGCTGCTTTTCAAGGTAATCGTAAGGTGCATGCAACAGCAGGAAATTACAATAATCATATAGGTGTACCGCTCACGCTCCTCTCCATTCCGGCGGACGCCGAATTGGCGATTATCGAGATGGGCACCAATCAGCCAGGCGATATGGAGCTACTCTGCGCGCTGGCGGAACCTGACTTCGGCTTATTGACTAATATAGGCAAAGAGCACCTCGAGCTGCTTCATGACCTTGATGGCGTTCAGCGAGAAGAAGGTACGCTTTTTCAGTACCTCAATGAACGTGAAGGAACCGTGTTTGTAAATATGGCCGACGACCGTGTCGCCGCAGAAGGTGCCAAACTGGAAGAAGCAATATGCTATGGAAACCCAGGCTCAGAAGCCTATGCCGAAGTGCTCGATATGCGTCTCGATGGCATGCGCCTCGCCATGCGAGGGCCACTATTCGGAGAAGACTTTGAGATTGAGGCGAAGCTGAGCGGCCATTATAATGCCGCCAATGTCGTCGCAGCTGCCGCTGTGGCGGCCTATTTCGGAGTTCCGACAGCGACCATTGCTTCTGGAATCGGTGCGTACGAATCGAGCAACAATCGCTCCGAACTGGTTCAGCGAGGCGCGCACACCATATGGCTGGATGCCTACAACGCGAACCCCAGTTCGATGGAAGCAGCCATCGCTCATGTATGCAGCATGCCCAATACCAAGGTCGCCCTCATTCTAGGCGATATGCGTGAGCTCGGCGAAACGAGCCAGACAGAGCACGCTGCGCTGGGCACATTCATCCAGGACTTTGACGTGGCGATGACCATCGGTATTGGCCAGGAGATGAAGGCCATGATTGAGCAGGCTCCTGAGCCTAAGCATTGGTTTGCCACTGTGGCAGAGGCCAGAGAATCGGTCTGGGATTTAATCGCGGCGACAGACACCGTTTTAATCAAAGCTTCACGCGGGATGAAGCTGGAAGGATTACTGCATCCTTAGATCAGTTTACATTCTTTTTATTAAAAAAACCGATGCATTCCTACCAGTTTAGGATAAGGTATCACGGTATTTTCAGACGAGTTTGTGTTAAAAACGCAATATGCCTCTACGACTTATAAAAAGGGAAATCCACCCGTCTATTTTTCAAAAAACTTCCTTTAAACACGATAAAGCTACATTTAACGACAATAATTTCTTCGTACGAATCTCATTCTTTGTGTTTTTTCTTGAAAGATACGAGAGGTTCTTTTGAGCATATCAAGATCAAGCGATCGCTTTCCTACCAATGATCATGATGTTTCTCAAAGTTTTACCCTCTTAAAAAAAATCACAATGAAAACGACGAAAAGAATTGTCCTTCTGGCATATTGTATACTGCTATGCTGGGGGACTGGAATCGCTCAAAATCAGTTTGCGCCCTATCAAATTGATGCAGAGCAAAAAGCCGTCCTCGATCAGGCCAATAACGATCTATTGTCACAAGGATCAGCAAGTCTTAACAATGCCGATATGCCACCCGTGTATATCGATGACTCTCGCGCTCCTGGAACCATTATTCATATGGATGAGGATATGTATAATACCATTCGTGACTGGATGCTTGCGGGAAATCAACAAACGGTTTCTCTCACTTCTGTACTGCAAGGTCAGTACAACACTGATCGGATAAATGACTTCATGCTCAAATTTAGTAGTGGTGATAGCAGCTATTTTTTGAACCCTGCTACAGGAGCCCCAATTCAGGCACGTGTAAATGGCGATCCGGTCTGTCGATGCAAATACCTATCCTTCTCCGACCCAAACGATCCAATCGATCCAACCAATCCACAATACGCCTCAGTTGGCGTTACTCCGGCAACACCAACAGTCTTTGCTGATGATGTATTTGGAGGCTTAAACTATAACAAGTTGGTTTTCCGTGAAGCCTTCGGAGCAGGTCGAGCGGAACGAGTTGGTCTTGTGGGCATTAATGTTGGTGACAGAACACACAACCTTGAATTTGGAGATGATGCTAAGGTGACCATGAGGATTATGTACCTCTGTACAGACCAAAATGAACTACCCTCGGATTGTGGTTGTGATCAGCAGTTACATGTTCAAGGCGATTTTAGAGGCGATATGTTTGCATTGGCGAACACTGGGGGAATATTCAATAGTAAAGTACATGCTCAGGTCGAAGTAGGGATGGTGCTTGCTGAATATACTGTAGGGCCAACTTTTACTGACATTAAAATAGAAGCTGCAAGAAAAGCCAGTGCTGTCGCTGACAGAGACGAAACATGGGACCCTGAGGCTTTAATGAGTTTTACTGATTTGGCAAAAAAAACACTAACGGAACTTACGAAGAAGGATCCTTCACCAACGACCCTAATCACAGATGCTGCTGGTCAAATTCTTGATCTCGTAGGCAATCAAAACCTCATCACCAGCACGAATAATGCCACAGCACCTGTGAGTATTATGGGATATGGTGATGCATCTCCCTTGATTTCCCCTCTTACAGAGAAAGTCTTTCTGATGTCGTCTGTTACGATGTACGACAACCGTGTCAAGACAGGCATTTGGAATTGGGGCTTAGCGGGCGCAGGTTTCGCTTCTGCTTATCGCATGCATCTCTGGGTAGATTTCAGAAATGTAAACTCCGACTGTTGCATGGAGAAGTATGGCATGTGGGCACACGGAGGCTATGATTTAGACATCACAGATGAAAGTGGACTTGATCAAATTTCGTGGACTTCGGATCTGGGAGTTGGACCTGATCTCCAGATCCTGAAAACTGACCTTGAAAACAGCTTCCATGGCAACTGGGAAACGTTTGATTCAAATGAGGCTTATGGATCTACGGTTGATTTAACCCAAACCTGCGACTGCAATGTTAGACCAGTTATGGTGGTCACGGACCAATTTTGCGGAAATGTAACACTTGACATTTCAGGCTCTACATATCCTGATGATTATTTTCTGGAGGTTAGTGAAGTAGATTCCGATGGTGATTATATAGGAAATTATGCTCGAACAAATGGTTGGGTATCCGCTGTACCTCCTTCGGGTATCATTCACCTTTCAACCTCGGCGAGTCCGCTTATGGGAGGAGCCTACAGCTTTAGTGCTGACAAATTTTATAAAATAAAGTTTGCTGTAAATGGTCACTGTACGGGATGGTCCGCCACCGAGACTATTATTAAAACCAGAGGTGCTGCAAAACCGCTTTTTGATGTAACATCACAGGTTTGTAATGATGTTTCTATTGATCGCAGTAAAACCACAGGTGCTTACAAATATTGGTTATCGGTATGGGAAGTCGATGCTCTGGGACAAGAAGTAAATGGCACGAGTCAAACAACCGGCTCTGTTAATACACTTCCTCAATTACTAGACCTTGATGATCCGACCGGCCCACTTGGAGGTTATCCATTTGTAGGAGGAAAAAGTTACAATATCCGTTTGGCAGTAAAAGGTGCATGTGATGGCTGGAAAAGACTGGATAAAATTATCAAGATTACGCCGACGACGATGCCTATTTTCACTATTGCGCCCACATGCTCTACGGTAATATTTGATGGACGAGACACAGAGAACGAAACAGCATTCGAAATTCGAATTATTGAAGTCAATACTTTGGGAGCTCCAATAGGAATAGAAACTTCCGTAACTGGAGGCTATCAAACAGGAACAATCGCTTCCACTTATGATCTCAAGCAAGTATACACGATGGTACCAGGAAAGCGCTACAGAGTCACACTCAACGTGACAAACAGTTGCTCAGGCGTACAGACGAAGTCCGAATTCTTCACTTACCAGTTCGATCCACTTCCTGAACTCGCAGGCCTCACTTCGACATGTGAAGGGTTAGATTATGAAGTTAATATTGGCAACTCAGTGTCTGTCGAAAGCTTCAGAATGGAAGTCTTTGAATCCAGTCAGTTTGGAGCGCCTATTGGGCCTATTATCGACTTCACCAATGGTTGGGTGCCGTTTTCTACACAAAATCCTGCTGTCCTCATTAGCCCGACGCCTCAAATGACATTCCTTGAAAACAAGTGGTACTCCATTCGATTATATGGAAGAAACACCTGTTCTCCTACAGACAAGATGGACCTT
>JBGCFB010000087.1:0-20286 GCA_045106685.1 Bacteroidia bacterium
CGCTTTCCGGCTTTGAGCCAAAACACGCGTCCGGCGTATGCGCCGATTCCGTTGGGAGTAAAAATTCCGGCTGTGATGCCGACCACCACAGCGCCAAAGGCTTTTTGTAAGGTGAGGTCGGGATAAACCGGCCGAACCATCGTTCGCCACTTCATGGCTTCCAGGCCAAGATTCAAGAAGATAAGGACAAAGGCCAAGGCCACAAGTATCCAGCTTTGGGCATTCATGCCGGCAAGCATATCCCAGACAGAACTATCTTCCCTATCAAGTCGCCAGACGATATAGCTTATCGCGGCGATCATGATCCCGTATTTTAAAAGATTGCCTGCTAGTCGCTGGTGAGCAGCTCGGGGCGCTCCCGGTTTTAGCTGGCGCAAGACACCCAAGAGCCAGGATTTCATGGGCGTAAGGTACTATTGTTTGAAAGAGTTTTCCTATAAAACACTTCTGAACTCTAATATCACTCTTCATCAATCTACAATCAAGAAAAATGGATTGCAGATTGGAGAATAGGGATATTTATGGATAATTCTCCTTAAGCCACCTTAGAAGCAGCAGGTAAATACAATGAGTAAAACTCTGCTGTTGTCTCAATTTGTTGCAAGGCACCAAGGTAGGTTTGCATAGCTCTGTGCTTTCCAGCGTCAAAGTTGTACTCGATGTACTGACTAAGGTAGTTTTTGCAAAACTCCTCATTCAACTGGAAATGACTGGCCCAGCGCTCTGCGCTTTCGAGTGCGTGCTCCACGCCATATGCAAAAGCCTTGTTGAGCCTTTCGATCTGCTCTGCACTGATAGCGCCAGGCTTATATGCCCAAACGGCAAATGTGAAAGGCATTCCGGTCAATTGCTGCCATGACTTGGAAAGGTCATAGACATAGCGAAACTTGCCGCGCATCCGAATGGCCTGATCGCCGATGATGACTGCACCTGTGCGATCCTTTACCTTGGTAAAGCTGCGCTTAGGATTGTTCTTCAGGGCCGGATTGATATGCCAATGATATTGCATCAGGATATTGGCGAGGCCGTTGGAACTACGGGAGTGTGGATCGAGATAAATCGTATCCAGCTCCTCAATGGGGCGTTGCGACACGATAAATACCGATTCGACGGACCCATTAGCACCAATGCACCAATTAGGCAAAATAGAAACCTGATCAAGGTCAGGCAGTGACCCTACAGGGAGTAATGCAATATCTACATCACCTTGCTGAAATGCTTTCGCACAGTCAGATGGTGGCAGAAGATTTAAATTTACTTCCTGGTCCGAAAATTCGTGGCGAAGGCCATCGGTAAACGGGGTCGTGTTAATGTATGAGACGAGCGCTATGCGCATATTTTTATCTTTCAATTTAAACTGAAACGCACAATTCTATAAAAAGTTGAGGATTTTGCGAGATGTTTTGCCTGCATATTGGTGTGGAGCGAAAATTGCTCTAATTTTGCTTCTACAAGATAAAAAAACACTATGGCCGAATCATCCAGCAAAACCAATCTTACTCCATACTATATTATTATCGGCGTTTTGGCAGTACTTGCCCTTACTTTCGGAATACTATGGGGTCTCAATTTTTTTGGAAAAGACTATAAAAAGGAAAGCCAGGTCCTTACTTCTAAGGTAACCGTCCTTACCGATAGCCTCCAAAAAGTGAATATGAGTGATGCTACCCTGCGTGAACAGCTAGGTATGTCGCTTTCAAATGGCTTTGAAGTGCAAATGGGCTTTTATAAAGAATACGACTTTGGAGCTTTGGACCAGGAGCTACTTCAGTTGTCGCGTTATTATGACGAGGGAGGTGCCAAGTTTGTGCTTGGCCGTTTCCAGAATTTCGAAGATGCTGAAAATATGGTTGACGAACTGCGTTCAATGGGCCTTAAAGATGCCTTTATTGCTGGCCTTGCTGATGGCGAACGCACGACTGTCGAAGAAGCCAAAAAAGCTGTCGCACGTGCTTATGGTGATTACTAGAATAAGTAATCAGGCGGGGTTTACTACAAGCTAAACTTCACAACTCGCGGTTCAACTCCTAGTTGTTCCCAGTCCTGCCACGGAATTGCTTTCCAGGCTTTCTGGATGTGCTGAAGCGGCAAGCCTTTGTCTATCGCAATCGTGATGTGGTAGCGGCCATACAGAACAGCATCTATTTGGGTGTTGTCATTTCTGCGGTCAGTTTGCTTCCAGATAAATGCCTCATTGCATCCTCCCAGGCTTTTGACATCTTTCATAAAAGGGTGCGGACTTCTGCCTTTACTTGCGGACTTAAATTCTCGCCAAAGTGAGGCAAGGCCAGCACTATCTTGTCCATAATCACGCAAAATGTAGTCAAGGAATTTACCTTGCTTATTTTCAAGGGAAACAATCTTTTCAGCATAATCAATACGTGGTCCCCGATGCGTTCCTCCCCGGCTTGTATGAAAGTCAAACTCACCTACTTTTTGAGGTAAAAGGGCAAACAGGATACTGTCGTGGTGTAATCCAATACTATCTGTACGCCAGCCTTGTCGTAGTGCTTGCTCACAGTTTTCCAGGCTGCTCGTGCTGTCTAAAGTCGTTTCGACAGGGCCGCAGGCAGTCCAGAAAAAGGCGCAGATGAGTAGTATGATAAAGGTGAGTTTCATATCTAAGTGCTGTGGCACTCATTAATATTGTGCTTTCTTAAAAAATATGATGTCGTATGTAGCATCTCGTATTTCCACCTTACTTCTTCATTTCCTCTACTCCTTTTGATGGAAATACTACCCTTCGACAAGCTCAGGACAGGCTACGAGATCAGAGATACTACATCAGAATTGCTTTCATACCTAAAAGGGGGATAAATTTACAATTAGTTAGTAATAATTTCAGTGCTATTGACACGTGAGTATCGAGCAGCAAGTATCAAGTATCAAAGGAAAGGCATCGTATAAATGCTGATTTTACCTTCGCTACTTGATCCTCGATATTTGATACTCTCGTATGATTTTCCAAAAACAGTCGATTATTTCTTTCGCAACCCGCTAATCGTGGATACAAGATTCGGAAATGTGTGGAGTATTCCCAAGCAAATTCCCAAATTGCCCCTATGTCCAAGCCCATTATTATCGGTGATCAGGCGCGAGCATGGCTCACGAGCTTACCTTTCAAGCCGAGTGATATACTCGTCCTTACCGACGAGCACACCAGTGAACTATGTTATCCATTGCTAAAAGGATATTTGCCTGAACATCATCTTCATAGCATTCCAGCAGGCGAAAAGTTCAAGAACTTGCGCACCTGCGAACACCTGTGGTCGATATGTACCCTCAGGCGCATGGATCGCAAAGGTCTTATTATTAACCTTGGTGGTGGTGTTTTGGGCGATATGGGCGGTTTTGTTGCGGCTACATACAAAAGAGGCATTTCCTTTATCCAGGTTCCGACGACCTTGCTTGCGATGGTGGATGCGAGTGTGGGTGGAAAATTGGGGGTCGATTTTAATGGGTTCAAAAACCATATTGGTTTTTTTCAGGAACCTGAGGCTGTGCTGATCTGGCCTGATTTTTTAAAAACATTACCCGAGAAAGAACTTCGATCAGGATATGCCGAGGTACTCAAGCATTGCCTGATCGCAGATGCAGATGCCTGGGAGGCTCACGTCCAAAAACCTGACTGGAAGGACCAGGACTGGGAGGAAGTGGTGCGACACTCGGTGGCGATTAAATCCGCTATTGTGGAAAAGGATATGCGCGAGCAGGGTGCGCGTATGGCCTTGAACTTTGGCCATACCATCGGCCATGCGATTGAGACCTGGCACTTACTGAAAGGGCGGCCTATTCTCCACGGCGAAGCCGTAGGGCTCGGTATGATTGCTGAAAGCTGGATCAGCCTGCAACGAGGCCTCATCTCAGAAGCCTATTTCACCCAAATCAAATCCTTCCTCAAATCGATCTACAACGATGTGGAGGTCAACCTGGAGGATGTCGACGGTCTATGGAACCTTGCCCTTCAAGACAAGAAAAACCTGGCAGGAAGCGTCCGCTGCACCTTATTGAATGGAAAGGGAGGGTTTAGTATTAAACAGGAAATTGATAAAGAAAGCTTTGCTAAGGCGATTTTGGAACTATCGTAACTGATAGCGCTTCAAGTACCCAGCCACCCAGGATACAATCGCTTTTGGCGAAGTATGTTCGGTCAGGTAATCGCTATAGGACAAAACAAGACTTGAATTTACCGATGCTTGTTTAATGTCCTGAGAAAGGTCTGCGGTAAGATAATCCTGGTGTTCAGGCCTGGCCTCTACCAGACTCAGTAGATATAAGTCCTGGTCAATATCGTATTCGATAATCATGCGTTTACGTCGACCAACTTTTTCTAAAACTTCTAAAAAAACAGGCCCACGTACAAAGCCCTCCTCTAAAAAGTCAAGATAGCCTAAAGAGAAGAATGGATTCGCGTAAAAATGGGTCTCAAAACCCAGAGCGGTCAATTCGTCCTGACATATTTTGGTTTTGCTTTGAAGCTCTCTGCCATACCATAAATCCTCCTCGCGAGGAGGCAGGGAGCGCCAACGCCCTTTCCAGCTATAGTACTGCATCTTGCCAAGCTTTAGCTTATAGTCAAAGCCCTCATGGCCATCAAGTATATAACCCGGATAGTAGAATTTCTTGCTGTTTTTTATACACTCACGAATCTCATACAGCATGGTATAAATACCAAGTCGATACTTTTTATACGACTCATCATATAAACCCAGGATACTAGCTACACCTTTTGAGCCTTCATCAAAATAGCTCACCGAAACCAGCTTGTCACCATCAAAAACTCGAAGTTCCCGCGTGTGAAAAAGATTGCTCTCCTGGCTCATTTGGAGAAACTCTGCGAGCGAGTCAAAGACAAACCCTCTAAAGCGATCGCGGTGACTATTGTAAAGGTGCTCCCTTTCAGGAGTGAGCATCGGATTCCCAATTTCTACACGAAAGCGGGCATCGTTTTTCCTTAAGAGCTTTTTGTGGCTTTTGGAAAAGGTATATTTTCTCAAAGGCAGGCGCACATTGATCACGGTGTGCAGACCATCGGCAAGGCAAATAACCGGTGAGCGGTACAGCATCGCACCTCCACGAAACCACCCTGCCGCCAAATAGCGGTCAAGTCGCCCAGGCGAAATGGAATGTGGATAATAATACTGTACCAGCATGGCGCAAATGTAGGTAAATGGTCTTGCTTTTTTTGTCAGATATAGGAAAAGCTTAATATTAAAAAAGAAAACCCACTCCAGTTACCTGAAGTGGGCGGTAATAATAACCTAACAAGACGATTTTGGCTGCTGGCTATTAACTTTTAGTGACTGTTTTCGTCAGACGAATATTGAATCGTCCGAGGTTATTTTATGATCAAACTTCTGGTTCCACGGAAAGTCTCACCAGTGATCGTAAACTGGTAAATACCGCTTGCAAAATTCGTTGTCGGAAGTGGAATACTATGCTCACCTACACTCAGACGTCCAAGTGACTTACTCCACACCAAACGGCCTAAGCCATCACGAATTTTCATGTCGATATCGCTGGCAGCTTCCAGGCTCAAACGAGCGAACTGAGGCCCTACGGCTGGATTAGGATAGACAACGAGCGCATCAGCTGCTAGCTCATTATCAATGCTGGTAACAGTGGAAAGCATCAGCGATGTTCCATCATCAAGGACAAGTAATAGACCAAATGGCTCTCCACCCTGATTCAGGCTTGGATCGGCGATATTTCCAAAGAATCCAGAAGCCAGAATAACACCTGCTCTTCCAGCAAGGCCAGAAGCCGGAGCGAGATACTGAGCAAGCACATTGCTGTTGTCTGCTCCGGGGGTGATGCCGAGTGTATAATCTGCGGCAGGCACACTCAAATAGCCAGCAAAACCTGTGTATGCTGCATTGTCAACGAGCGGTGGTGTTCCACCGTTAGCGAGTACATCAACAGTAGGTGCGTCAGTTGCGCCGTGAAATACACCTAGGTCAACATTGGCCATATTGGTTCCTGTTGTCTGGGCGATCTGGTAGAACAAGTCGAAGCCTGTACCGATCATATCCGGATTCGCAGTAAAGTCCGCCGGTGTAGCCACGCCATTTGCAATCACCAGGTAAGGTGTTCCGTCCATCAAAGCTGGAGTCGTGCGACGAATCTGGGCGTCTGCAATGCTTGTAGAGTTCTTTGCACCGATGGCGATCTTGATCGGATATCCTGAAGGAAGATTTGTAAATGCTGTTCCTGTACGGAAGGCAATATCTTCAAGCTTGACCGTGTCGGTGATCAGGTCAAGATAAATATCGACGGTGTCTACTGCCGGGTCAGCCGCATTGTGAATGACTTGTGCTTGTGCGGTACCAATAGGGGTCAGGGCAAGTGCTTCGCCACCAGCAGGTGTCGTTGCAAACAGGCCAAAGGTAGGCCCATTATTGTTTTTTGAAGGATCGAGGAATCCAGATGCGAATATAACCGCCGCTCCACCGCCAAGGCCGCTCGCATCAAGATAGAAGCTCGCAAGAATATTGGTGCTATCTGCACTCGCTGCAACACCAAAAATATACTCAGTAGCTGGTACATCAAGATAGCCACCGGTATTGGTTCCGTATGCCACATCGTTGAGCAAGGCGTTTTCTCCACCGTTTGCAAAAATATCTACTGCCGGAGCATCGGTAGCGCCGTGGGCTACAGCAACGTTGATATTATTAGCATTTAAATTGTCCTCCTGAGCTGGTGTAAGTATCCCTAGTCCAAATGATATTGCAGCGGCACTTCCTGCTGCGGTTGTATCATACGTAGTTGGTGTCACGACGCCCTGAGCGAATACGACATAATCTTCATCTGCTACAAAGGTAGGCTTAAACGTCGCGATGCTTTGGCTAATATCACTACTACCTTTTGGGGCGACACCTACAGTAATCGGGTAGCCTGCTGGAAGGTCCAAAAATGACGTAGCATTGCGGAAAGCAAAATTTTCTACTTTAAAAGTATCAGTGATAATGTCGACATAAAGATCAACGGTGTCAGCATTTACATCAGCAGAATTGTGAATGATCTGAGTATTTGCTATTCCCTCAGCAATTGCCTGTAGCGGCACGACGGTACCACTTGAAAGCGCAGCATACAGTCCAAAGCTTGCTACACCAGCTGGCTCATCATTAGTAGTCAGGAATCCGGATGCGAAAATGACAGCAGCGCCGCCTCCTAAGGCTGAACCTTCGAGAAAATAGCTTGCGGCTACATTCGTACTGTCAGCACTGCGTGCGACGCTAAAGATGTAGTCACGAGCCGGTACGGTGAGGTATCCACCTGTTGATGCCTTAAAAGGAACATCGTTGAGCGCTGGAAGTGCGTCCATACCACGATTGATAAAGATGTCTACAGCATCTACATCCGGCGCGCCGTGTGATACTGCAACATCAATATTGCCTGCTGTAGCTGAGCTTGATGCACTTGCGATAATCTCAAGGCCAAAGGAAATGTCGCTGTTGGCTGTAGTCGAGTAGCCAGTAGGTAGCACGATTCCCTGAGCAATGGCTACGTAATTTGTAGAAGGCATAAGACCTGGAAGGCTGAATGTCCCAACGGTGTCTGTATATCCGTTTCCAATCGGGGTATTACTGGTCGCCGGAGCTACTCCTACAACAAGTGGGGTATTTGACGGCACGCTGTCAAATGGTGTTGCAGTACGAAAATTGAAGTCGTCTTTGTAGAGGCTTCCATTCACATAAATGTCCACTGAGCCTGCTAAAAGGTCAGGTGAGTTGTGAATGATCTGCAAAGCTGCTTGCTGGCTAAAGGCACTAAAAAGCACCACCATCGAAATGGCGAGAAGGGTAAATCGTTTCATGATAGTTGGTTTATTGTTTGATTCTGGTTCTTACAAAAGGGGTGTTTTACTTAGCTCATTATTTTTTTAAAAAAGGCTGTTCTCTTCCATCAGCTAATCACTAAATTAGCTCATCATCACATCAAATTGCGGCCTGCAAGCCCGCCCTAACCTGTGAACTAGGTCGGGTGCAGAATTCCGCGTGAAACTCACAACTTAATTCGTGATCAGTGCGGTACGCTGAATCGTCCCGCGTGATGTCTCTAATCTGATCATGTATGCTCCCGAAAGGCCTTCCGGGATATTCCATTGATACTCAGAGACAGGATTTGTTATGTTTATGTGTGCTACTTTTTTTCCAAAAATATCATAGACTTCAAGCTGCTCAATGAACCCTTGCTCGATAGCAAACTTCATCAGACCACTTGCAGGGTTTGGATACAGTTCAAGACCTACAGCAGGCTCAGCAAGAGAAGGTTCAAGCCCTACAGTTAACAGCGATGGCCGCACGGCAACGTCAATTGCATTACCATTGAAAGCTTCAAGCGTCACATTGCTAAGACTAAGCCTTATATCGACTGGCTTGTCGGTCTTTCCGATAATATCATCAATCGTGATGGTCAGCCCACCGATAGCACCATAACCTCCGCGCATGGCTTGATCGGTTCTCGTTACCGCTATGTCTATCTGGCCAGCCTGAGGGAAATCCTTGCTGAAACCTATAAGGTCCGTGTTTTCCTGACCGAGCCACGAATTGGACAAGTCAAGATCAACTGAACCGGAGTCGATAATCCAGTCATCAAATGTGAGGCTGAAAGCAAGACCATACACGCTGTCAGCTCGGTTAAAAGCATCTCCCAGCATAATATCAATCCGTACAGTATCACCTTCCTGAACAGTCGTGTCCGACAAGACCAATCGTATTGGAGTACCTTGTGAACTAGGTGGCGATACAGGAGCAGGTGTGAATGTATAATTCTTTGCAATTGAAGCTATATCAATCTCATGAATCAAACCGTCGCCATCGGCATCGGCATGTGTGTAGTCAGCACCATCAGGAGCATGAGTACCCCACGAATGTGAAGCCTGGCCAATCCAGTTGGTATGTCTTAGCGGCCTTTCAGGGCCCATAAAGCCCATTCCGCGTCCGATATTGAGCACATCAACATGGTTTGCGATGCCGTTTCCGTTAGCGTCTCCAGGCCACACACAGTTGCCTAGCGACTGAACTATGGCGCTACATTGACTTGTGTCGTTCAACTGATCTATTACAGTAAAGAACAAAGTATCAATCCCCGGATTGGTATGACTGATATCCAAAAAGGATGAATCAGACTGGCCAGGATTTGGCGAAGCTCCCCACTGATAAGTATAAGGAGAAGTTCCTCCCTGGACCTGAGCCTGGACGCGAATCGTCTCACCTGTACATATCCAGAATGTATCCAGAGGAAGGCTACAGGTAAGGTCAGATTGAATCGAAGCTGGGGAATCAATCGTGCGCGCTTCCAATCCGATTACGGAAAGTAAGGCGACGCTTAGGATTAAAATATTAATGATCGACTTCATGCTTGGCTTGGTTTGTTTGAATAATCGATTTTACAAGCATAAAGGTGCGGTATTTGTTTGGGGTGAGGAATTACGTTTTTGGTGGTATATTGGCTTGTATTTTCATATAAAAAAATAGTTAAGTATTGATAATCAGTTACATAGGTTTATTGAAATAATTTGATACTTAGTCGTATAAGAGAATCTTCATGCAAAAATCTCGACTAATTCAGCATCTTAAAGTGCTTACTGCACATGATTGGAAACAATTTTCACTGTATGTCGCCTCACCATTCTTCAATCAGAATAAGCGAGTCATCATCCTGGTTGATTATCTCCAGACCTGTGCGCCCGATTTTGATCAAGAAAAACTTCTAAAAAAACTTATTTACCCAATCCTGTTTCCAGAAGCTCCTGATCAGTACACCAGCCAGCCTGTGCACGATCATTTCTCGATGGTGCTACGGCTGCTTGAAGGCTATTTCTGCCAGGAAGCTATTATGGCTAAAGCAGATCAGAATGAAGTCATGCTTAATAAGGCTTTACTCAAAAGAGGGCTGAAGCGACCTTTTGACCGAAGGCAAAAGAGGTTTTTCGCTGAAAATGATCATGCTGCCAATCTCGAAGCATTTTATTGGCGATTCCAGCTTCAACTTGAAGTATATAACCGTGCCCAGATAAGCCGTGATCCAGGAGCTTTGGATTTGTTACTGGCAGCAGATCAGGCGCTCAATCGCTGTTTTATGGCCTACAAGCTGAAGCTTGGCTCTGAACGGTTTAATCGACAGCGTATTTTTAAAAATGAACAAAGCCCTAAGATCGATAAACTGATGGAGGCTGGCCTGGAAGAATTGGAACTGTTTTCCGAAGATCCCTTGCTTACCGTGTATGGAATGGGTTATGCACTATACGCACAGCCCGAAGATGTCTGGCGATATGATGCACTCGTGAACTTACTGGGAGAAGTCGCTGGCCGATTTAAGAAGGATGAAGCTCTAGATGCATATGTTATTGCTCTCAATTATGCTATTCGCCGCTTTAATGAGGGAGATGAAAGCTTTATAGAGCGTATTTTTTTACTCTATAAACGTATTCTTGATCTGGGTTTATTAATGCGGGACGATAGCTATTTTCCGCATTCTATGATGAAAAATATTGTGACTGCTGGTTTGCGAAATAAAGCTTTTGACTGGACGAAGGAATACATTGAGTCGTATGTGGAAAAAGTGGAACCAGCGTTGCGAAACGATGTCTATGCTTATAACATGGCGATGTATCATTTTGAGCAGAATCGCTATCGAGAGGCTTTGCGTGGTTTATCCCAGACCAAGTTTAAAGATGTTTTTTATGAACTCGGTGCGCGCACCTTGCAGGTAAAGATTTATTTTGAAATGGGCGAAGATGATTCTATCGGCTATTTATTAAAAGCTTTTAGAGCAGCTCTAAAACGAAATAAGGCGGTGTCTGCAACGTACTTTAAGGCCTTTGATGATTTTACCCGTTTTGTCGATAAGGTATATAAATTGAAAATGACAAAAGGGGTAGCCAAGCAAGAAAACTGGGATTCCATGTATGAGCAGCTTAATACGAAACTTTCCTCTACAGAAAGTGCTATCGCTGATGTGACATGGTTACGGGATAAACTAGCTGAATTGGCATAGTCTGATAGCGTGGAAGGGGGCTGGATTTACAGTTGACTATTGCGACAAAGCAGGTTCAGTGCCAACGTCAGGGATCATGCCATTTTCTTCAACCACTTATTTGCCCTGGAACGAAAACCAGCCGAGCCTTCTTTAAGGTGAGCTTGTAATACCGTTCCCAGTTCTGCCTGAAGTTCTGGATATAGTAATGCAATGCGTCCTGCAAGCTCCATCGCGTGTACGCGTACCGCGATAGGCAGGATAGCATTATTAGTATAGTTCACTCCCAGATCAAATAGTTTGCCTTGGTGTTCTTCTGGGATTTTTGGCAGCAAAGAGAGCATTTTGAATATATGGCGCTGCAAAGCCGAGTGGCAGGGATTTTCAATCAAATCCATCAACTCGCTAATATCTTCTGCGAACATCTCAGGCCATTTATTCTGATGAATATCCATGGACCAGACTGCCCTTCTTGAGATCGGTTCCTCATTGCGAAGCGCGATTTCCCAGAGTATACGATACCGCTTGGAGTCAGTACCTACCCAGGTCACGACCTTGTTCATTTGGTCACGACTCATTTTTCCCATCAAAATATCTTCCAGAACATTCACCACACTTATTGGTAATTATCAAAAATGAAAGCAGCGAATACGCAACTCAACCTGTATATTCGCAGATTATCAAAGCTAAGAATATTCCCAAAATGATACGTTTACTTTGTTTACTCGCAGGATTCTCACTACTATTTCCTGCTTTTTCTCAAAACTCAGACGAGCTTGTTTTTGCACATCGTCCAGCTCTCAGTCCTGACGGAAGCCAAATTGCTTTCACACACCAGGGTGATATATGGACCATGCCTGCCACAGGCGGCCAGGCCGTCCGCCTTACGATTCACGAAGGCTATGAGAATTATCCTACATGGAGTCCTGATGGCAAAACCATCGCGTTTGCATCTTCGCGAAGCGGTAGCAACGATATCTATACTATCGGAAAAGACGGAAGCAATCTCACCCAATTGACGTATCATAGTGCGCGGGACAATATGCCCGCCTGGGCAGGAAACGACAGCATTTTTTTCGTTACGACGCGCAGCTATGTGCAGGTAGAATGGATGGCGGAGATTCATAGCGTAAGCGCTAATGGTGGTACGCCTCACAGGCGTTTGGATGCGCTGGGAAGCATGCCAGCAGTTTCACCAAACGGGCGATATGTCGCCTTTGTGCGCGGAGACTGCCGCATCGAGCGCGAAGCATATCGCGGCCCTGCCAATCGTGACATTTGGGTCTATGACACCAAAAACAATCGCTACGAAGCGATCACAGAAGATATCGGTCAGGATGTATATCCGAAGTGGGGAGATGATAATACCCTATACTTTCTGTCTGCCCAGAATGGCCGCTATAATATTCACCGCGCTCGCTTGGATAATGGTAAGCTAAGTGGAAAGGCTGAGGCTATAAGTGATTTCAAGAAAGAGGGCCTCCGCTATTTTGATGTAAGTGCAAATGGCAACACAGTGGTCATGTGGCATGGCACTGAAATGAAGACTTCATCGCTTTCCAGTTTTTCACCTAAGACGGTAACATTTAGTGTAAATGGAGACTACCGCTTTGACCCTGAAACGCGCATGACCCTTTCCAGCGGCGTTACTGATTTTGCCCTTTCGCCTAATGAAAAACAAATAGCATTGGTAGCACGCGGAGAAGTATTTGTTACCAAAAATGACAATGAAGACAGCCGCACAACCAACCTCAGTAATCATAATTACCACGACAAAGACCCTGTTTGGTTAGACGATTCAACCCTGTTCTTCCTCTCAGACCGGGACGGTAGCTTTGATATCTATATGCTACGTTCAGTAGAGGAAAATACGCCAGACCTGTTCAAGTCGCTTCGCCACGAAGCCGTTCGTGTAACGAATACTGATGAGGACGAAGCAACACTGCTTTTTTCTCCTGACAAGACCAAACTAGCATATCGTAAAGGAACAGGAACGCTCATCGTCGTCGATGTGGATACGATGGGTAAGTTTGGTGAAAGCCGCACGCTTACGGAAGGCTGGGCACGCCCTTCTGGCGTGAGCTGGAGTCCTGATAGTAAGTGGTTGGCCTACTCGATGGACGACCTGGACTTCAACGAAGAAATATACATTCAGCCAGTCGACGGAAGCCGCGAGCCGACCAATATAAGCTTGCACCCACGTGGCGATGTAAACCCTGTCTGGAGTAAAGACGGCTCAAAACTGGGCTTCATTTCTAACCGAAATAATGGCGATAATGATGTGTGGTTTGTGTGGTTGAAAAAAGAGGATTGGGAAAAAACGAAAGCTGAGTGGATTGATTTGGAAAAAGATGGCGAACCGGAATCAGGCAAGAAAGACGCCGACTCAGACGAACCAGCCGCTATCCAGATTGACTTCGAAGACATATACATGCGCCTGGAGCAGGTGACACGCCTCGCGGGCGACGAGTCCAATGTGAAGATTTCACACGATGGAGAAACCTTCTTTTTCATTACGAATGGTGGTGGTAGAAGAGGTTCCGGAGGAGATCCTTCGCTCATGCGTGTCAAATGGGATGGAAGCGAAATGAAACCTGTTTTGGGCAGTGCTTCACGTACCGGAGGCCTTGCGCTCGATAAGGCTGGCACTAATCTGTATATGCGCAAAAATCGCGGCATCGCGAAGGTAAGCGTCGAAGGAGGTTCGCCTAAAAGCTTGCCATTTTCTGGTCGCATGACCGTGAATCATGCAGAGGAACATGCCCAAATTTTTGAAGAAGCATGGCGCGCATTGGAAGACCAGTTTTACGATCCTAATTTCCACGGGCAGAACTGGGAAGCACTTCGCAAGCAGTACCGACCTCGTGCCTTGGCCTCTCGCACAGATGAAGATTTTCGTGGGCAAATAAACCAAATGCTCGGTCAGCTCAATGCTAGCCACATGGGCATTTTTGGGGGCTCACGCGCCGAGACCAAGCGCACTGTAACAGGTCGTTTGGGCATTGAAGTGAAGGCGGACCGCCGTGGCCTGCGCGTTACACGCATCGTGCCAGGTACGCCTGCTTCGCGCAAAGAAAGCAAGCTCAATGTCGGCGACGTAATCACTGCGGTGAATCAGATGTCTGTTCAGGATCATAATTTGTACAAATTGCTCGATGGTACGGTAGGACAGCGTACGCTATTGGCATTGCGCGGAAGCGATGGCGAGGAGCGCGAAGTTGTTATTCGTCCGGTTCGCAGTATCAAAGAAGCCTTGTATGAAAGTTGGATCAAAGAGCGCAAGCGTATGACGGAGAAATACAGCAAAGGTCGCTTGGGTTATATTCATGTGGAGGCAATGGGTTGGAGCAGCTTTGAGCGCTTTGAGCGTGAGCTTACCGCTGCTGGCCTGGGCAAGGATGGCATCCTCATCGATGTGCGCTACAACGGCGGTGGATGGACTACCGACATGCTGATGACGGTTCTGAATGTGCGTCAACATTCATACACGATTCCACGTGGTGCTACGCCCGATCTTGAAAAAGATAACGCAAAGTATAAGAAGCATTATCCATACGGTGAACGCCTGCCGCTTTCGGCCTGGACCAAGCCTTCGGCTGCATTGTGTAATGAGTATAGCTACTCCAATGCGGAGATTTTTTCACATGCATTTAAGACGCTTGGCCACGGCCCGCTGATCGGTATGCCGACCTTTGGGGCGGTGATCTCTACCGGCGGCAAGAGCCTGATGAACGGGCATTTTGTGCGGATGCCTTTCCGCGCCTGGTATGTGCTTGCTACTGGCGAAAATATGGAAAACGGCCCGGCCGTTCCTACCCATATTGTCCCATATCCTCCCAAAGCAAAATCCTCCGGCGATGATCCTCAGTTGCAGAAGGCGGTAGAGGTGTTATTGGAAGGGATGAAATAGACCACCCTGTGTAGAGAAAAGGCATGCCTTTTCTCTACATTCGGATGAACCGAATGGTGCCAGAAATGATCATAACTGCCAGGAAATAGGCCCGCTCACAAACAGTAACCATATCATATGCATAATTGCGATTAACAGCATAAGCGGTATCATCGCGCCATTATAGATAGCTAACAAAAGATTCTCGCCATGATTGTATGGGAATATATTGACAGGTGATATTCGGCTCGATAACGAAACGAACTACTTCTGCCCTAAATCATCATTTTCTATTCCTATCCTCCTACCAAAACCATTTCTTCTTCTGCACCAAATTCGATGCTTCTACTTTAGAATTGACGGCGAGTTTGCGGTAAATATTCTCGATGTGGCGGCGGACGGTTTTAGGTGAAATAAAAAGGCTTTCTGCGATTTCCGTGTAGGTTTTTCCGCTCGCGAGCGGTTCGAGGATATCGATTTCACGAGGCGTGAGACCGAAGTCTTCAGGCTTATCTGTGGAGCTAGGCGCAGGAGACAAACGCAGAAAATCAAGCGCCTTGCCAGCCACAAGTGGCGACATAGGCATGCGACCTTCTTGCACATCTCTGATCGCCTGAACAATTCGATCGGGAGCTTCATCTTTGAGTAAATATCCTGAAGCGCCCGCACGGATAGCAGCAAAAATGCGGTCTTCCTCTTCAAAGATTGAGAGCATAATAATCTTGATTTCAGGCTCCAGGCTTTTGATGCGCTGCGTTGCCTCAATCCCGTCCATTTTACGCATTTCGATATCCATAAGAAGCACTTGAGGCAAAGGCGCTTTTCCCGCTTTGATTTGATCTACTGCATCGGCTCCGTCGCGGGCGGAAAGGACGATTTGTAAGTCTGGAAAACGAGCGATGATTTGCGCTATATTTTCGCGTATCTCGCGCCGGTCGTCTGTAATGCCTACATATATCATAGCGTAATATTTTCTGCAAAAATAGGGATTCAGACCTTGGTCCCACAATAGGGCATATGCCGTAATTTGATAGGGGAGATTTACCTGTATTATATGTTGTTCGATCCTTGCTGTTTGATGCTCGATCCTCATGCCTTTTATACCAGTTCCCATTGTAGGCACAGACACTTTACAGATTAGCGATTAACCATTGAAGTAATAAAAGAATGCCCACAGCCTACCCAAAGAAATTGGGGCATATGCCCGATTGTCCTGCTGGCACAGGAGCGCGTCCTTTGTCGAAGATAATTCGCTTTAACCATTCTTCTTCATGTTTGCTAAACACAATCAATTCCTTCAAAAACATCACAGGGCTACTGGCGTCCAGGTTCTAAGCAGCATATGCTTGCTTTTAATCCTACTCAGCCCTGCGCTTTCATATGCTCAAATAGACGACAAGCGCGCATTACTCGACTTTTTCGTACCGCTTCAAGTCCTGACAGACACCGATGAAGGAAGTCAGAAAGACGATAGCTACCGACTAAAGAAAATAGGCTGGTACAGCAATGCCGAAACGCCATTTGTGGCGCTGCCTAGTTCTGTCTCTGCAAGTGTTATCTGTGACTCGGGAGATTGTATGAATGGGATCGGCGCAGTGAGATATCCGGCGATAGGAGCTTCCTATTTGGGGACATTTAAAGATGGATATCCGCACGAACGCGGCCAAATCACCAATGCCGCAGGTGTGAACATGGTCGTAACGCATTATGAAGGTCTATTGAGCGGGCCTGCCGCTCTGAAGCTAACCAATGATACAATACGTGAATATCTCTATCTCGAGTATCAAACCGGTGATCTGGCCAAAGTGAAGAATTACTATTTCCCAGATCTCAAACTCTATTATACTGGCCTTTTTGATGATTTCAAGCCTTACCGTGAGGGAACGTTATTTGGTAGTGGCGTGGAGGCTGAAACACAATTCAATGATGATGGTGTGATTACATCCGCAGTAGGAAAGCTGCTCTACCAGAAAGGTGTGTACTATGAAGGCAAGCTCCAGTGGAAAAATGGGTGCTTCAATTTTGCAGAAAGAGGAACACTCCACAATGAAAACAATGGCACGAGGATCGATATGACCTTTCTCGACAATGGTAAACCGCGCCTCCAGCAGATGTCCATTTGGAAAGGAGATACCCTCTATGTCGGCCCTGTCGATGAAAACTTCCTTCCTCATGGTGAGCGCGGCAGACTAGACATCAATAGGGAGACTGTGAAGCGTGGAGTTTGGGAGCATGGCGTGTATCAGGGGAAATATGGGCGTCAGCCTGCAACGACCTCCACCTTTGCAACTAACACCGAAAGCGGTCGGAACAATCGTGCATTTATGATCAAAGCGATCAAGGATAAGCTGGGCATTAACGGCTTTCGCAAATACACACTGTATGAGGGAAGTCCGGCTGGCAACACCTTCAGCATCGACATTGATGGCATGAACGAACAGTATATAGGTATCTGGATCATCAACTTTTCAGAGGGAAGTCAAAAGGTCTGTATCAAAGCTCAATTCGCTGGAGGAAGTAGCCGCAAAACATGCTATGATATGACTCCACTGGCCAAGCAAGCAAGTGATGGCAGCTTTGACTTTGATGACGATGGCGTTGCTTCGCTCCCTTTCAACCTACCCAGCGACGAAGGTACCTTCCGCTTTGACATCACAGAAGGAAACGGAAGAGACCTATACATCCTCGTTTTTCCACGATAACATTCACTTTAAAAACACAATTCAAATGAAAACTATATTCCTACCAATTCTCCTCTTCAGCCTAATGGCTTTTGCTCCACAAACTGAAGAATATGTAAAAGACATCGACGGAAATAAGTATGAAGTCTTTGAGCACAATGGCTATCTCATCATGGCGGAGAACCTCAAAACTACGCGCTTCCGTGACGGCTCCAAGATCAAAAAAACTGGTGGATACGGAAAGTGGGAAGCAGGTATCAGAGAAAACGAGTCGATGTACTGCTTTTTCGAAAATATGAAAGCATTTGTTGATGAAGGTGGCTACCTGTACAGCCCTGAAGCTGTGCGCTCTGATCACGGATTAGCTCCTGAAGGTTGGCACATTCCTACCTATGAAGAATGGCAACACATTTTCTTTAGGGGCAGCAAAACAGAAATTCACAATGTCTACTCACTTACCGCAGAGATTTTGAAAAAGGACCGAAAAAAGGCTAAAAAGAATAACAATGAGCTTCATATCTCGAGAAAATTCGCTGCCCTGGGAAGTGGCTACCGCAAGGATAACGGCTACTTTGTTTCTGCAAGAGAGTTCAGTACCACGCACCTGGCCATGGCAGATGGGGAAGGCTGTTTTGAGCTGACATTGATGGGAAGTAGATCGCGAGGATCGCATCTCCACCGAAATCTTCCTAGCTCAAATGCAGGCATCGCAGTACGCTGCGTGCGGAAGCTCAACGATTAAAACTATGCTGGGGACATGCAAAATGAAAGCCTTAAGGTTTTGATAAACCAGTTTCATGAAAGATAGCGAGCTATTTTTCAATTCTAAGCTGGACTTTAGCCACTCGGCAACCTTATACTCACCTCAAACCCTGCCTTAGGGGCGGCAGTTAATTCGAACTGCGCCCCGATTTCTTCTGCACGTTTGCGCATATTGTACAGACCATAATGGTCCTCGACCTCGTCGGTTGCAATACTTGCTCCTTTTCCATTGTCTTTGATCGTTACTGTAATAGCCTGATCAGTGCTGGAAAAAGCGACATCAAAACGCGTTGCCTGAGCATGTTTTAGCATATTCTGAGTGCTTTCCTGTAAAATCCGCAGCAGGTTCAACACCTCATTTGAACTAAGCAAATGGTCCGTCGAAACGTCTTTTTCCACCTTCCACTCCATCCGATCCTGAAGATAATTTGTTAGGAAATTTTCAGCTTTACGGACGAGTTCTGAGCAGTGATAACCATTCTTATTCAAGGCCCAGATTGTATCCCGTAATAAGCGAATAGTTTGCCGTGTGAATGAACGGGTGTCGGCAATCTTGCGAGGCGAAACGGCTATCGAAGCAGGCTCTGTAGGATTATCCATCAAGTCCAGATCGGTAATGATGCGGGTCAAATTGGCACCAACATTATCATGCAAATCACGGGATATTCTTTCACGCTCTTTGTGTACACGTTCCTGGACCTTTAGCTGCTGAATTTTGTTTTCGTATTTCCTGCGCTGATATATTCGATAATAAATAAAACCGCCTAATAGCAACACAAAGGAAAGCACCGAAATACCGACCAAGCGCTGCAATTGTATCTCACTCTGTTGCTGCTCAATAAGTTGCGCTTTCTTCTCTGTCTCATATTGAATTTGCAGCTCCGAAATGGCCTTCGCATTGTTTTCAGTATACAGACTGTCTTTGAGCTTCAGGCTTTCTCCAAGATTACCGTACGCTGCCTGAAAGTCTCCGGCCTGCTCATATGCCAAGCTCAATTGATCCAGCGTATGGCGCTGCAATTCGACGAATTTTAAAGGAGCCGACAAGGTGAGACTTTGTTCAAAAAACGGCTGTGCCTTTCCAGGCTGTTTGTTCATCAAATAGAGTTCACCAATGTTGTTAAGCGTAATCGCTAATCCAGAAGAATCTTTCAGCGCGCGACGTATATCGGCAGACTGTACCAAGTGGGTTTTCGCCTCCTCCACTTCCCCATCAAGCATGGCCAGCTCTGCCAGATCATTGAGCGCATAAGGAAGCCCAAATGAATCCTGATTCGCTAGTTTTAATTCGTAAGAAGCAATCAGGAAATAGTCAGCACTGTCGCGTCGATCTAGTTTGAGGTATGTTCTGCCAAGGTTGCGCTGGGAAGAGGCAAGGCAATCCATATCACCAGCAGTTTCACATAAAGCGATGGCACGATAGCAATAACGAACGGCTTTTGGCAAGTCCTTCTGTCTATTGGCCGAAACGGCGAGTTCTTTCAGAATATTCCCCGTCACGCCGGGGTCATCCAGCTGCTCTGCCTTGCGAAGGGCTGTGAGCAAATCGGCTCGCTCTTCCTCAAATTTGCCAAGATAATAATGGGCAATGCCGCGCTTCTCATATGCGCGTGCTGCAAGTCGCAGATTGTTCTGCCCTTCAGCTTGCTTAATCAAGTCATTCAGGTAATACACCGCTGTGTCTGGACTAATCGAGCGAATACGATCAAAGTTATCGAGTACGTAGGTTGCAGGATCAGTCGCTTGCTGAATTTGTTCTGAAAGTGACTGAGCGTTGACCTGAAGTGTACTAAATCCGCAAACAAAGAGGTAGACAATTAATCTCATAGTAGGCATTTTTCAATTCTCCATTTTCAATTTCAACGCCCGCACCTTCTGCTCATCAAGCGGCGAAGCCCAGTGGCCATCAGTCTTGATCGACGAACCCACGATGAAACCATCAGCGGAGCTGTAATCTGCTACATTCTCAATGGT